>NZ_JBQCGZ010000095.1:0-71345 GCF_051955155.1 Leifsonia sp. | reverse complement strand
CTGGTATGAGGGGCCATGAGATTGCACGCGTCCACTATGTGGTTCTCGATGTACGGTCGAGAACTGATTCAAGCGAAGCTTGATCGTTCACTTTGATACATCAATAGTGTTTCGGCGGCCATAGCGAGAGGGAAACGCCCGGTTACATTCCGAACCCGGAAGCTAAGACTCTCTGCGCCGATGGTACTGCAGGGGGGACCCTGTGGGAGAGTAGGACACCGCCGGACTTCTTTGTGAGATGGCCACCCAGTGATGGGTGGCCATTTCGCGTTAACAGGTCTTTTCCGCGCCGAGGGCGAACCGCCCGCGCGGGCCACGCACGTAGGCTGGGACGAGCCCAGCACCGAGGAGAAGTCGTGAGCGATACACCGGCAGACGACGACAGGGACGGCCGCTCGGCCGGCCGCGACCGGCGCGACGATCGCCGGGGTTCACGGGACGGTGCGCCGAGCGCACGCTCCGGAGGATCGCGGGGCAACGCATCCGGCGGGCGTTCCGGTGCTCCGCGTGACGGCTACCAGGGACGGGAAGGCCGTGGCTCCGGCCGGCCGGCGACCGGCGGACGTGACGGACAGCGCCGCGGCGGCGACGAGCGCGCCGGTCGGGGACAGCAGGGCGCATACCGCGGACGGGACGGTCACGGTGAGGGCACCGCACGTCCCGCGCGAGGCGGAGCTCCGCGTGGTGGTCGCGACGAGCGCGGTTACCGCGGCGGACAGGACCGCGACCGCGGCCAGCAGGGGCGGCCGGAGCGTGGGGGTAGCGCCGGCGGTTCGCGGGGATACCGCGGCGGCGCCGATGGTGCGCGCCGCGGGGATGGCGCCAACGGTTCGGGCGGATACCGCGGCGGTGCTGGTGGTGCACGCAGCGGCGGTGGCGGTCGCAGCGGTGCAGCGGCCGGTGGTTCCGGCGGCTATCGCGGCGACGGCGGGTCGCGCGGGGAGCGCGGCGGATACGGACGGCCGGACGCGAATGGACGCGGCGGAGCCGGGCGCGGCGGTGCCGGTGGCGGCAGCCGCGGGGGTGCCGGCGGACGGCGGGACGATGACAAGCTCTGGACGAAGGGCGGGAAGCCGGCTCGAGGTGACCGGGACGCGCGCGCCATGTCCGAGCAGGAGGAGCTGGAGGCGGCGCGTGCCCGCGAGCTGCGATCGGTGCGGCCGCGTCACGATGACCCGGAGGTTCCCGAGGCGATCCAGGCTCGACAGCTGGACAAGGACGCCCGCGTCGAACTCAAGACCCTGAGCAAGGACAACGCCGACTGGGTGGCGCGCCACCTGGTTATGGCGTCGCAGCTCATCGAGGAAGACCCGGAGCTCGCGCACCGGCACGCGCTGTCCGCAGCGCGACGGGCCGGCCGCATCGGCGTGGTCCGCGAGACCCTCGCGATCACCGCGTACGCGACCGGAGACTTCGCGCTCGCCCTGCGCGAGCTGCGCACCTACCGGCGGATCACCGGCTCCAACGACCAGATCGCGCTGATGGTGGACAGCGAGCGCGGGGTCGGACGTCCCGACCGCGCGCTCGAGCTCGGCCGGTCGGTCGACCGCTCCGAGCTCCCCGCCGACGTTCAGGCGTCGCTCGCGATCGCGATGTCGGGCGCCCGACTCGACCTCGGCCAGCCCGAGGCGGCGCTCGCGGAGCTGGAGATCCCGCAGCTCGACCCGGACCGCGCCTTCAGCTGGAGCCCCGACCTCTTCCACGCCTACGCGGAGGTCCTCGAGGAGCTGGGCCGCGACGAGCAGGCGCAGACCTGGCGCGAGCGCGCCGACCGCGCGGAGGAAGCGCTCGCGATGGCGCACGCCGATGACGAACTCGAGACCATTCACGTGGTCGAGGAGGAGTACGACCTCCCGGTCGACGACCGCGACGACGACGAGGACGACCGCGACGACGACGACGACGACGAGGACGGCGACCACGACGACGAGGAGGGCACGCCGGGCCATGGCACTGTTCCGACGCAAGACTGAGAACGCGGCGCCGCTCGACGGCGTCGACCTGCTGCTGGCCGACCTCGACGGCGTCGTCTACAAGGGACCCGACGCCATTCCGTTCGCGGTGGAGAGCCTGAACCGGGCGGCTGAAACCATCCGAGTCGGTTACATCACGAACAACGCGTCGCGGACCGACGCCACCGTCGCATCCCACCTGAACGACCTCGGGCTGTCGGTGCGCCCGACGGATGTCGTGACATCGCCGCAGGCGGCGGTCCGCCTGCTCGGGACGCACATCCCCGCCGGGTCGACAGTGCTCGTCGTCGGCGGCGACGGGCTGGTCGACGAGGTGCAGAAGGCCGGCTTCTCGGTCACCCGCTCGGCGGACGACGATCCCGCCGCGGTCATCCAGGGGTTCTCGCCCGACGTGGGCTGGGAGCAGCTGGCCGAGGCGGCGTTCGCGCTGCAGGGGCGCACCGACGCCGAGCGGCCGTGGATCGCGACGAACACCGACTGGACCATCCCCGTCGCCCGCGGCATCGCGCCGGGGAACGGGACGCTGGTCTCCGCCGTGCACACCGCGGCCGGCCGGCTCCCGCTCGTCGCGGGCAAGCCGGAGGTGGCCATCTTCGAGGAGGCGGTCGCGCGGTTCAGCGCGGAGAAGCCGTTGTTCATCGGCGACCGGCTGGACACCGACATCCTGGGCGCGAACCGCGCCGGGATCGACTCGGTGCTCGTGCTCACCGGCATCGACCGCGCCAAGCAGCTCATCGCGGCGGACGCCGACTCGCGGCCCACCTACATCCTGCGCGACCTGCGCGGGCTCAGCGAGCCGTACCCGGCGGTCGTGACCGGGCGGAACGGCGCCGTGACCGTCGGCGGCTCCACCGTCGCGATCGAGGGCAACGACGTCCGCATCCTGGCGGAGGGCGACGAGCTGGACCTGCTCCGGGCGGCGTGCGCGGCGATCTGGAACTCGGGCCGGGCGATCTACGGACTCGAGGTGCCGGAACGCCTGTACGCGTGACCCGCGTGCGCCGGGCTCAGAGTGCTCAGAGCGCGGCGGAGCGTTCGAGCACGCGGTAGCAGCGCCGGATGCGGTCGAGCCACCAGTCCCGCCGGTCGGCGGGCGCGGCGAGCCGGTCGAGGCGTTCGGCGTCGACGCTGGGACGGGCGACGGGGATCGCGCCGTCGGCCGGGACGAGCGGATCCGCGGCCACGTCCTGCTCGAACATCGCGACGGTGCCGAGGCCGCAGTCGTACTCCAGGTCGGGGACGGCGGCCGCGAGGTGCGCGCCCATCGCGATCCCGACCGAGGTGTCGAGCGCGCTGGACACGACGACCGGGAGGCCGGTGGCGGCGACGATCCGCAGCGCCGCGTGGATGCCGCCGAGCGGCTGGGCCTTCACGATCAGGATGTCGGCCGCGCCTGCGCGGGCGACCGCGAGCGGGTCGCTCGCCTTGCGCACGCTCTCGTCCGCCGCGATCGGGATGCCCATGTACGCGGTCCTGCGCCGGATCTCCGCGAGCTCGTCGACCGTGGCGCACGGCTGCTCGACGTACTCGAGGTCGAACTCCGCGAGCGCGTGGATGGCGTGCTCGGCCTCGTCGACGTTCCAGAGCGTGTTCGCGTCCACTCGGAGACGGCCCTCCGGACCGAGCGCCTCGCGAACTGCTCGCACGCGGGCGACGTCGTCCGCCAGCGTCTGACCCGGTTCCGCGACCTTCACCTTCGCGGTCCGCGTGCCGGGGTAGCGGGCCAGGATGCCGGCCACCGCGTCGGCGCGCACCGCGGGAACGGTCGCGTTGACCGGGATGCGGTCGCGGAGCGGTTCCGGAGCCGCTCGCCAGCCGAAGTCGATGGCCGCGTGCAACCAGGCGGCGGCCTCCTCGTCCTCGTACTCGACGAACGGCGAGAACTCGGTCCAGCCCTCCGGTCCCTCGAACAGCACCGCTTCCCTGGCGGTGATGCCCCGGAAGCGCGTCGTCATCGGCAGGCGGACGACCCTGGCACTTCCCAACAGGTCGACGAGTTCCGGCGTCATTCCACAAGTTTGGCACGGGAGCCTCGCGCGGAGCGGGCGACCGTAGGCTGGATGCATGTCAGCGAACGTCTCAGAACTCTTCGACCCCGAGGCATGGACCGAGGTGCCCGGTTTCGAGGGCCTCACGGACATCACGTACCACCACGACGTGGCGGGGCGCATCGCCCGGGTGGCGTTCGACCGCCCGGAGGTGCGCAACGCGTTCCGGCCGCACACCGTCGACGAGCTGTACGCGGCGCTGGAGGATGCGCGCACGAACCCGCGCATCGGCGTGGTGCTGCTCACCGGCAACGGCCCGAGCCCCAAGGACGGCGGGTGGGCGTTCTGCTCAGGGGGCGACCAGCGGATCCGCGGCAGGGACGGCTACAAGTACGCGGAGGGCGAGACGGCGTCCGGCATCGACTCCGCACGCAGCGGAAGGCTGCACATCCTCGAGGTGCAGCGGCTCATCCGGTTCATGCCCAAGGTGGTGATCGCGGTCGTCCCCGGCTGGGCCGCCGGTGGCGGGCACTCGCTGCACGTGGTGTGCGATCTGACGATCGCGAGCGCCGAGCACGGCCGGTTCAAGCAGACGGACGCGGACGTCGGCTCGTTCGACGCGGGCTACGGCAGCGCCTACTTCGCCCGGCAAGTGGGGCAGAAGTTCGGCAGGGAGGTGTTCTTCCTCGCGCGTGAGTACTCGGCGCAGCGCGCCTACGAGATGGGCGCGGTGAACGCGGTCGTCCCGCACGCCGAGCTGGAGGCGACCGCGCTCGAGTGGGCGAACGAGATCCTCACCAAGTCGCCCACCGCCATCCGGATGCTCAAGTTCGCCTTCAACGCGGTCGACGACGGGCTCGTCGGGCAGCAGGTGTTCGCCGGCGAGGCGACGCGCCTCGCCTACGGGACGGACGAGGCGGTGGAGGGGCGGGACGCGTTCCTCGAGAAGCGCGACCCCGACTGGTCACCGTTCCCCTGGCAGTACTGAGCGGGGAGGACGACATGCGATCGGTCCGGGTCGTCGATGCGGGGCAGCCGCAGGGCGTCTTCGAGGCGCTGCGGGAGGCGCTGGGCGGTGGCGGTCCCGCGGTGGTGCCCCGGGAGGGCGGCGTGCGCGGGGCGGTGTGGCCGCAGGAGGGGGAGCAGGTCGCGCAGAACGTCGCGCTCGTGATCGAGACCTCCGGGTCGACGGGCGTGCCGAAGCGCGTGGCGCTGTCCGCCGACGCACTGCTCGCCAGCGCTGCGGCCTCCGCGGGCGCGATGGGCGGGCAGGGGCAGTGGCTGCTCGCGCTTCCCGCGCACTACGTCGCCGGGGCGCAGGTGCTCGTGCGGTCGCTCGCGGCCGAGACCGAACCCGTGCTCTACGGGGACGGCCACTTCGATGCCGAGCGCTTCGCCGCGGCGGCGGAGGAGCTCGACCACGACTACCGATACACATCGCTCGTCCCCGTGCAGCTCGCCCGGCTGGTGCAGGCGGCCGAGGGCGGATCGCGCGAGGTGGCGCGGGCGCTGCGCCGGTTCGACGGGATCCTGGTCGGCGGGCAGGCGCTGCCGCCGAGTCTGCGGGAGCGCGCGGAGGATGCCGGTGCGCGCATCCTGAGCACCTACGGGTCGAGCGAGACGGCCGGCGGCTGCGTGTACGACGGCGTGCCGATCGGGACGACGGTGGTCAGAGCGGTCGACGGCCTGCTGGAGATCAGCGGGCCTTCGCTCGCGGAGGGCTACCTCGGGGATCCGGAGCGCACGGCGGCGGCGTTCCACGAGGACGGCGGTGCCCGGTGGTACCGGACGGGGGACCTCGGGACGGTGGTCGACGGCCGCGTGACGGTGCTGGGCCGCTCGGACAACGTGATCATCTCCGGTGGTGAGAAGGTGCTGCTCGACGCCGTGGAGCGGGCGGTGCACGGCATCCCGGGATTCGCCGGCGCCGTGGTCGTCGCCGCGGCGGACGCGGAGTGGGGGCAGGTTCCTGTGGTGGTCGTCGCCGGCGTCCCGGAAACCGGGCTGGACGGGTTGCGGGCGAGCGTCGCGGAGCAGCTCGGGCGGGCGGCCGCGCCCGCGCGCATCGTGCCCGTCGCCGCTGTTCCCCGGCTCAGCAGCGGGAAGCCCGACCGGCAGGCCGCCGCGCGCCTGGCGGGCGCGACCGGTGGCACGGCCGACGCGAGCACGCGCACATAGCCCGGGTTGTTAAGATTCGCACTGTGATGAGCCAGAACAAGCCTCGAATGCAACGGATGGCGCCCCCGCCGGCGCGCGGACCCCGCGGCGGCAAGAGCGGACGGCCCGGAGCCGCCCGCGCGGCAGCCAAGCCGGCGACCGCGTCCGACTGGATCGCCGGGGCGCGGCTGCGGACGCTGCCGCTCGCTGTCGCGCCGGTGCTCATCGGTGTCGGGGCCGCGAAGGTCGCCGAGGGCGCCGGGGTCTGGCATCCGATCCGTTCGCTGCTCTGCCTCGCCGTCGCCGTGCTGCTGCAGATCGGCGTCAACTACGCCAACGACTACTCCGACGGCATCCGGGGGACCGACGAGTACCGCGTCGGCCCCGGCCGGCTCACCGGTTCCGGCAAGGCGGCGCCCAGGAAAGTGCTCACGGTTGCACTCGTGTTCTTCGGGCTCGCGGCGGTTGCCGGGCTCATCCTGGTCGTGCTCACCCAGCAGTGGTGGGTGATCCTCGTCGGCGCCGCGGCCATCGCGGCGGCCTGGTTCTACACCGGGGGCAAGCGCCCCTACGGCTACTACGGGCTCGGCGAGCTCTTCGTCTTCGTCTTCTTCGGGCTCGTCGCCACGGCGGGCACGACCTACATGCTCGCGGGCGTCGTCAACCAGGAGTCCTGGTTCGGCGCGATCATCGCCGGCCTCATCGCCTGCGCGGTGCTGATGGTCAACAACATCCGCGACATCGAGCCCGACCGCCTCGCCAAGAAGCGCACGCTGGCGGTGCTGCTCGGCCGCGTGGCGTCGCGCGTCGTGTACTGCCTCTTCCTGCTGGTGCCGTTCGGCATCCTCGCGGTGCTCGCGGTGTTCTATCCGCTCGCCTGGTTCGGGATGTTCGCGCTGCTCGCTGCCCTGCCGGCCTGCGTCATCACGATCTTCGCCAAGACGCCGCGCGAGCTCATCACGGCACTGCAGCTCACCAGCCTGACGGGACTGCTCGTGGCGATCGCGCTCGGGGCCGCGTACGCGTTCTGACCCTCCGACGACGGGCAGGCGAGTCAGGCGGAGCGGGAGCCCCGGCCGTCGGCGTCGGTGTCGGCGCCCGCGTCGGACGCGGGCGCGTTAGACGCGTCGATGGCGGCGTCCTCGTCGTCGTCGTCCGCCGACGTCGCCGGCTTGTCGCGGTGACGCGCCGCGTAGAGGTCGGTCGAGACCGCGTTGCGCGGGCGGCTGAGGAAGATGTACGAGAGGCAGAGGCCGATCAGCGCCGCCGCGATCACGGAGGCCCACCACACCACGCCGAGGAGAAGCAGCACGGCGAGCGGCACCGCGAACACCAGGAGGCGCAGCACGGTGTAGGTCAACCAGGAGGGAATCCGCTTCACCCTCCCAGCTTAGGCATCGCGTCTGAGAGTTACGATTGACGCATGGTTCGCCTCTGGATAGTCCTCGGCGTCGCAGCCGCGGTTTTCTACATCTATTCGGTGGCAGACTGCGCTCTCTTCGACCGTTCTCGGGTGCGCGGCCTTCCGAAGCCCGTGTGGCTGCTCATCATCATCCTCTTCCCGGTCATCGGTGGGATCCTCTGGTTCCTGATCGGCCGCGGCCGGCGACGCGCGGAGAGCGGACGCCGGATCGTCGCGCCGGACGACGACCCCGAATTCCTCGGCAAGCTGCGGCTCGACCACGACCAGGAGGAGCGCATCCGGCAGCTGGAGAAGGAGCTCGCCGAACTCGACGACAACGGACCCGACGACCAGACCGGCCGCCGGGATGCCTGAGGCCGGAACGACGGACGACCCCGCCGCTCCGAGCACGAGTGCGCCGCGACTCCCTCGCACGGGCAACCCCGCCACCGATCTCGCGGTGGCGCTCCTGGCCGGCTTCGTCCGCGCCGGCGTGCGGCACATCGTCGTGAGCCCCGGCTCGCGGTCGCAGGCGCTCGCGCTCGCCGCGGCCGAACTGGAGCGGAACGGCTCGGCGCGGCTGCACGTGCGGATCGACGAGCGGGTCGGCGGCTTCGTCGCGCTCGGCGTCGGCCGGGAGACGGGCGTCCCCGCCGTGGTGCTGACGACGAGCGGGACCGCGACCGCGAACCTGCACCCCGCGGTGCTCGAGGCGCACGAGGCGGGCGTGCCGCTCATCGTCGTGACCGCCGACCGCCCGGCGGAGCTCCGCGGCATCCGCTCGAACCAGACGACCCGGCAGGTCGGCCTCTTCGGCGACGTCGTGCGCCTGGCGCGCGACGTGCCTGCACCGGCCGGCGGCGAGGACGAGCTCGCGGAGGCGAACGTGCTGGCGCTCGCCGCGGTCCGTGCGGCCGTCGGAGCCGACGACGCCGACCCCGGTCCCGTCCACCTCAACGTCGCGTTCCGCGAGCCGCTCTCGGTCGCGGTGCCCCCGGTCGACCGGATCGAGGCCGAAAGCGCACCGACCGTCGCGGGACCCGCGGCGCTCGGGCGCGAGACCGTGACGCTCACGACCGGTCCGCGGACGGTGGTGATCGCGGGAGCCGACGCCGGTGCCGCAGCCGAGGAGTTCGCGCGCGCGGCCGGCGCTCCGCTGCTCGCGGAGGTCTCCAGCGGCGCGCGCTTCGGCCCCAACCTCGTCGTCGCCTACCGGGAACTGCTCCGCGACGACGCGTTCGGCGGGCGCGTGCAGCGCGCGGTCGTCTTCGGCCATCCCACGCTAAGCCGTGAGGTGCCGGCGCTCCTGACGCGCGACGACGTCGAGGTGATCGTCGTCGCGCCCAGCGGAGCCGAGTTCTACAACCCCGGCCGCCGCGCCCGGGTGGTCGGCGGCATCGTCGCTCCCACCGACCTCGACCTGCGCTCGCCGGAGGTGCGCGCGTGGGTCGGAAGCTGGGTGTTCGGCAGCCGCCGGCTCGTGGAGGCCGCGGAACGCGCGGCAGACCCAGCGGCCGTGGCGCCCGACGTCGACAAGGCGCGGTCGTACGATCCGGCGGATGCGCTCGCTTTCGCGAAGGCCGAGCTAGCCGCGGTCCGCGCGCCGATCACGCGCTCCGTGCTCGCCGAGGCGCTCTGGCGCTACACCTGGCCGCACGACCGGCTGGTGATCGGCGCCTCCCGGCTGATCCGGGACGCCGACCGCATCGTCCCCGGCAAGCGCATCCGGGTGCATGCCAACCGCGGCCTCTCCGGCATCGACGGCACGATCGCGACCGCGACCGGGATCGCGCTGGCCTCGCGTGCGGCGGCCGATGAGGGTCCGGCGGGGATCACGCGGGTGCTGCTCGGCGACCTGACCCTGCTGCACGACGTCGGCGCCCTGCTCGGGATGACGGGGGAGACCCGTCCGAACGTGCAGCTGGTCGTCGGCAACGACAGCGGCGGCACGATCTTCGACGCGCTGGAGGTCGCCGGCACGGCCTCGGCCGAGGCGTTCGACCGCGTGCTCTACACCCCGCACAGCGTCGACATCGCGTCGCTCGCCCGCGCGTACGGGTGCGAGCACCGCGTCGTGCGGACGAAGGGCGAGCTCGACCAGGCGCTCTCCGCGCCGCCGCTCGGGCTCAGCATCGTCGAGGTCCCGCTCGAGCGCTGAACGGTGAATCTCACACTGTGAGATTCGCCGTTCCCCGCGCCCTGAGTCGTTGGAAGGGTTGACCCAGCCAGCGACGAAAGGCGGCAGACGTGAAGGCCCTGCGCGTACATCAGTACGGTGTCCCCCCGACCCTGGACGACGTTCCCGAACCCTCCGTCGTCGATCCGTGGGACGTCGTCATCGACATCGGAGCCGCCGGCCTCTGCCGTACGGACCTGCACATCATCGAAGGGCAATGGGAGCCGATCCAGCGTCCCCGGCTGCCCTATGTCCTTGGGCATGAGAACGCGGGGTGGGTCGTCGAGGTCGGATCCGCGGTCGACACCGTGGCGCCTGGCGACACCGTCATCGCGCATCCGTTGACGAGTTGCGGACTCTGCCCTGCGTGCCGAGTGGGAGAGGACTCGCACTGCACGAATGCGACCTTCCCCGGCGTCAACGTCGACGGCGGGATGACGGAAAGGCTGCGGACGAACGCGCGATCGGTCGTGAAGCTCGACAGCGCCGTGAAGCCGACCGACATCGCTGCGCTCGCCGACGCCGGCCTCACGGCCTATCACGCCGTTCGGAAGGCCGCCGCCTGGCTCTTCCCCGGCACGCACGCGGTGGTGATCGGCGCCGGAGGGCTCGGGCACATCGCGATCCAGGTACTGGCCGCCATCACCAGCGCCGAGATCACGGTCGTGGACCGTTCGGAAGAGGCCCTCGAACTCGCCCGCGCCCTCGGCGCCAAACATGTCGTGCTCGCAGGCAGCGACGAGGGGGTCGCAGCCGCGGTCCTCGCGATCACCGGTGGTGGCGCCCACGCCGTCTTCGACTTCGTCGGGGAGCGCGGGGCGGAGCTGCTCGCGCCCCGACTGTTGCGTCCGCGCGGTTCGCACTATGTCGTCGGCTACGGAGGAGCGGTGGCGCTGCCGACGATCGACATCATCTCCCGCGAGATCAACGTCATCGGAAACCTCGTCGGCACATACAACGACCTCGTCGAGCTGATGACGCTGACCGAGCAGGGAAAGGTGACCCTGCACACCGTCGTCTATCCCTTGTCGGCTGCGCTCGATGCGATCGCCGACCTCGAAGCAGGCCGCGTCCGCGGACGGGGAATCCTCGTTCCCTGAGGTCGCTGCCGGAACACCGCACGAAGGAGAACAACACATGTCATCGCCGTACGACCAGATCGCGTCCGTTCCCGGTTTCACCGTCACCAGCACGGATGTCGCAGACGGCCGGGAACTCGCGCCGCCACAGCGTTCCGGGATCTTCGGTGCAGGAGGGACCGACACCTCCCCACAGCTCGCCTGGTCGGGGTTCCCGGACGCGACCAAGAGCTTCGCCGTGACGGTCTACGACCCGACCGCACCGACAGGCAGCGGCTTCTGGCACTGGGGCGTGGCCGATATCCCGGCGACGGTCACCGCGCTTGCGACCGGCGCAGGCGATGGCGACGCATCGTTGCCCGACGGTGCCTTCCATCTCGCCAACGATGCCTCGCTGCCGCGCTATCTGGGCGCCGCTCCGCCCGCCGGCAGCGGGCGTCACGACTACTTCATCGCAGTGCACGCGGTCGACGTCGATACCCTGGGGCTGGACCGAGGGGCGACGCCGGCATTCCTCGGCTTCAGTCTCTCCGGGCACACGCTCGCCCGCGCCGTGATCGCCCCCTGGTGGGAAGCGCGCTAGGCGGGGGCGTCGCGGCCATCGTCGCCGACCGGTCTGGGGGGCCGGTCGGCGACGATGTCAGTCGTGCCGATGGATCCCGCCGGAGCGGAAGTATCGGCTCACCTCCCCCGAGGCCTCGCGCAACGCCCGCTCGACGATCCGCTCTCTGCCGGCGATCGTCTCCGTCGGTGCGCTGATGGCGACGGAGCCGACCGTGAGCCCCGCTGCATCGCGGACACCGATCGCGGCGCAGGTCGTTCCCTCGAGGAACTCCTCACGCTCCCAGGCGATGCCGTCCAGCGCGATGAACTCCAGATGCCGGTCCAACGCGGCTCGATCCGTGATCGTGAACGGCGTCAGCGGCGTCAACGGGTGCGTGCGGAAGTACCGGTCGCGTTCATCGTCGTTCATGCCGTTCAGCATGATCTTGCCGAACGCCGTTGCGTGGGCGCCTTCGTGGAAGCCGAAGCGGATCGGCCTCAGCCGGGGGTGTCGTCGGCAGTCGGCGACATGGACCACGACGACATCGGCTCCTCGATAGACGGCGAAGTAGCCGGCGGCCTCGGCGTGCTCGTGGAGGACCGCGATCTGGGCCTTCACGGCGCTCGATACGCCGATCTGCCGGTGCAGCGATACGCCGAGCTGATGCACCTTGTAGCCCAGCGCGTACGAGCGCGACGCCCGGAGGTGCACCAGGTAGCCGGCATCGACGAACGCCTTCGCCACCCGATACACCGTGGGAAGCGGGTACCCGAGCGTGTCGGCGAGCTCCCTGGCCGTGGTGGCCCCGCGTTCGGCGACGACGTCCAGAATGGCGAGGGCCTTGGCGATGCTGGCGGTTCCCGACGACGGCTCCGCTCCGGCGGCTACCCGGTGCGGCGTCGTGGCCGGATCCTTCCTCCCGACCGTCCTCATGGTCACACGATCATGAGGACCATCGAGGCCATCATCCCGCCGGAGCTGCACGCGGAGAAGACCGGCGGCAGACTCCGCGGCCCCGTGGCGGATGGCCGCGCCGGTGCGGAACAGAGCAGGATGACGGCGGAGATGATCCAGACCGTCAGCGTGAGCATGGCGAGGGTGCCGGGGACGGCCGTCGCCGGGTGGCCGCCGGCCCCGTGGCCGATGTCCCCCTGACCGGGATGGCCGCCCATCTGGGCGAGAAGGAAGAGCATGCCGATCGCGTCGAGAGCGATCATGGCCAGATGCGTCCGGGAGGGCCGACGCACGCGGGGCCGGTGTCCCGGGGTGCGCACGTGATCGGCGACCGCGGCGACGCCGATCAGGGTGGTCGCCACCGCCCACGCGAGAGGTGGGACGCCGGGAAGCGTCGACATCCCCAGGCACACCGCGCCGAGCGCGAAGTGCGGTAGCCACATCCGCCGGGTGGACGTCCGGTGGCATGCCGCTGCCGCGACCATCGACGCACAGGCGCAGACGATCGCGGCAGCGGACTGGACAGTCGGCATCATCGGTTCGCGAGACGGTGCCTACCTGGCGCGATGGTGCTCGCAGTGCGCGGACGACGTCGCTCGCGGCACGTCGAGCGTGGGATTGCGCTCGAAGAACCCGAACGGTTTCAAGGTGAACTTCGCGGGGTCGACGGGCATCACCGGCCAGTCCTCCGGTCGCGGGAAATGCGTCGGTCCGAAGGTGTGCCACAGCACGATGTCCGTGTTCTCGAGGGTGCGGTCCGCCTTCTGATAAGCGGTGACGCCGGCTCCGCCAGGGTGCCGGTTGGGATGATCGCCGGCCGTGTAACGCTCCCGCGGGTCGTACTGCGTGACCCACAGTTGCTTCGTGGTGAACGGCGCTCGCGCCGCGACCGACGACGCGGGGTCGGCGAGCAAGGACGGCGTCTCCTCCGGGATGAGGACGTAGGACGTCGGTTCGCCGTAGCGATTCAGGTGCGTCGGGTTGGTGATGTGCCACACCCGTCCGACGCTCGCATCCGCGTTCCGTGCCGCATCCGACTCCCGGACGATCGGCGACTTCTCGTAGCTGATCGCGTTCCCAGCGGGGTTGTCCGGCCCGATCGGCAGTCGTTTGACCTGCAGCTCCTGAACAGTGTTGTCCGTTCCGTCGACCGCCATGTCGAGCCGCGCCGAGAAGAGATGCTGGTGGAACGGCGCCCCCAGCCCCGGCGCGACCTCGCTGGCGTACGGGTAGTCCTTCCCTCGGAAGGCGGAGGTGAACAGGATGCCCGAGAGCTTCGCCTCGCACTCGATGGTGCCGTCGAGGTAGAGGTACCAGTAGAAGCCGTAGTCGTAGTTGCCCACCGTGGTGAAGAAGCTGATGACCAGTCGGCGCTGGCGCCGGGTCTCCGAGGTGCCGGAGAACGGGTCGGTGTGCTTCCACAGGATCCCGGTGTCCTCTTCGTGCATGCAGATCGCATTCTTGATCGTCCGCGCGCCGCCCCGCTCGTCCGCGAGAACGGCGTCGAAATAGTGGATCTCGCCGACGCAATCGCAGCCGAGCTCCAACGAGTTGGTGTAGCGCGCGAACATGTACTCGCCGGTGTCGAAGTAGTTCTGCCAGAACCGGACCGGCGACGGGTCGCCGTAGGGCACGACCATCTCCGCGATCGAGGCCCGGTAGATGATCGACCGGTCGACGCCGCCGTCGGCGAATGAGAGCTGTCGCAGGATCAGTCCTTCGCGCGGGTCGAAACCGACCCGGAAGCGCCAGTTCTGCCAGGAGACGATCTCGCCGTCGACCTCGAAGGACGGTCCATCGGGCTGGCTGATGTCGATCGCCTTCAGCGTGGTGCGCTCGGGACCCCGGTACTCCGGGTCCAGGTAGTCGCCCGTCTCCGCGGGGATCGGGTAGCGGGCCTCGTCGACCAGCTCGATCACCCGGCCGGCCGTCAAATCCACATAGGCGCACAGGCCGTCCACCGGGTGCGCCCAGCACGAGTCTTCCGGATACTCCTGAAGGAAGAACAGAGTACGGACGATCCGGCGGCCGTTCTCCTCCTCGTACCCGTACTCGCCGGCCGAGAGGGGGACGAAGACGACCTTGTCCGGATCGGCTCCCCGGGCACGGATGGCCTCCTGCCACCCGGCGTCGGCACGCACGATCGGATCGATGAGGCCGAACTCCTCGTCCAGGATCGCCGCCTGCCCTTCGTCGGGGGAGAGCACCGCCTGCGATTCGACGGTCGCCGACGTCAGGTTGACCGCGATGTCGGTCCCCGCTCCCGTGGCGAGGTCGAGCAGGACGACGCGGACGCGACGGTCGACGCGCTCGGCGTCGCCCGCTTCGAAAGCGAAGACCTCTCGCTTGTGCGGCTCATCGAGACCGACGTAGACGAACCGCACCGACTCCGTCACGAGCCCGTGTCGTTCGAGGATCGACGACGTCCATTCGATTTCCTCGGCGGAGAGATTCTCCAGCGGGTGCACGTGCGCGCGGCGGGGCGCATCCACCGTGGTGTGAGCGATTGCCATGACTGCTTCCTTTCGGGTGTGATCAGTGAGAGGGAGTGGAGTCGCCGGAGTCCGGCCTGCGTTCATGCGCCTCTTCGAGCGCGACCCTGCCGATCTGCTCGTAGACGCCCGGAGCGCGGTACTTGGTGATGAGGGCGATGACGAGACCCAGGACAGCGACGGCGCCGATCGTGATCGGGATCGCCGTGAACACCCAGTCGGACGCCGCCGGTCCAGCCGCGAAGCCGGCGTTCTGGAGCAGAAGCGCGGTCACGACGAGCATGCCGACACCGCCGAGGCCCGGCGCCAGGAAGGTCCGGAACCAGTGCCGGGTCTCCGGGTGCTGTCTGCGCACATGGAAGTAGCCGATGACGCTGAACGCGGCGAGCGACTGCACGATCAGGATGGCGCCGGTGCCGAGGATGGCCATCAGCGTGTAGAGCGACGTGTACGGGTCTCGTCCGGAGAGCAGGAAGAAGCCGACGATCACGGTCGCGATGCCGGTCTGCACGAACGACGCGATGTGCGGTGACTTGTGTTTCGGGTGTGTCCGGCCGACCGTGTTCGCCGTGCCGGGGATGACCCCCTCGCGCCCGATCGCATAGATGTAGCGCGCTGCAGAATTGTGGAAGGCCATTCCGCACGCGAACGAACCCGTGACCAGCAGGATCTGGAAGAGCACGACGGCCCAGTGGCCGATGTTGTTCTCCACAGGGCCGTAGAAGATCTGGGCCGCCGTGTCCCCGTCCTGCGCCAGCCCGATCGCATTCTGCGGCCCGGTGCCGACGATGGCGAGCCAGGAGACGAGGACGTAGAAGATGCCGATCCCGAGAACGGAGATCATGATCGCCTTGGGAATGATCCGCTTCGGGTTCTTGGACTCCTCGCCGTACATCGCGCTCGACTCGAATCCCACCCACGACCAGAAGGCGAAGAAGAGCCCGATGCCCGCGGAGCCGGCGACGGCGACCGTGGCGCCGGTGATCGGATTGGTGGCCGCTCCGGATGCGTTGGTGAACGCCGACACGGGATTCAGCGACTCCCAGGACCAGCCCTGCGGGCCACCGCCACGGAAGAGGACGCTCCCGGCCATCAGGCCGAGCATGGCGACCTCCGTGACCAGGAAGGCACCGAGCACCTTTGCCGTCAGGTTGACATCGAAATAGGTGAGCGTCGCGTTGAGGACGAGCATCAGGACCGCGAAGACCACCCAGTGCACGTCCCACCCGAAGAGGTCCAGGACGAGTGAGCTGGCGAAGAAGCCGAAGATGCCCACCAGGGCGGCCTCGAAGACGATGTAGGCGAGCGTGGTCAGTAGTCCGGCGACCATTCCGGGCACGCGTCCGAGGCCCTGCGAGACGAACCCGTAGAAGGCTCCCGTCGATGTGATGTGGCGTGCCATCGCCGCGTAGCCGAGTGCGAACAGTCCCAGCACGACAGTGGCCACCAGGTATCCGGCGGGCGCGCCGGCTCCGTTGCCGAAGCCGATCGCGATCGGCACGTTCCCGACCATCGCGGTGATCGGAGCGGCGCTCGCGACGGAGAGGAAGAGGACGCCGACCAGCCCGATGGCGTTGGGCTTCAGCCGATGATGCCCGCCGGTCCTTGTGGGCGGGGTGTTGTGCTGGTGCGGTAGTTGTTCGGTGTCCATCGACCGTCTCCTTCGACGCGGTAAGCGAAACACTCGCGAGAGGCTCCGGCCGCTCGCGGGTAACACCATAGGGAGCGGCGTCGACATCGCTTTCCGGTCCTCTCACATGGTGAGAAGCTGCGCAAGGGCGCAGGCTCGCATGGATATTCCCGACGACATCTGGTATCTAAGCTATACAAGTCCCACGTCTTCCGTGCAACACGGCAGGCGCCGTCGCGGTGCTCGCGAGTCGTCGGCGTACGGTTCGTCGGGCGGCGCCGCCCGCGGAAGTCACACCCCGGGAAGCGCCAGCCAGACCGCGATGGCACCGGCCGGGATGGCGAGTGATGCGGACGCGGACGTGCGGCCGACCGCCGATCGGCCTTCCGCAGCGATCCCCGGCGCCGACTGCACCTCTCCGCACAATCCGCGGGCGCGGAGGATCGGGTCGGATTGGAGGCTGGCGACAACGGATGTGTCGAGCCGTTGGCGGATGGCTAGCATGACGGCGTGCACATGATCTTCCGGACGATGCTCCACGCGCTCCTCTCCCGCTTCGGCGCCCGGCTGCAGCACTGGGATGTCGCGCGCACCCGGTTCCGCGTCCTGCCCACGGACCTGGACATCCTCAAGCACATGAACAACGGGGTGTACCTGTCCATCGCCGACATCGGCCGCTTCGACCTGCTCATGCGGAACGGGGTCTGGCAGATCTTCAAGGAGCGCGGCTGGTATCCGGTGGTCGCGTCCGAGACGATCTCGTTCCGCAAGTCGCTGGAGCTGTGGCAGCCGTTCGTCGTCGAGTCGCGCATCCTCGGGTTCGACGAGAAGGCCGTCTACGTGGAGCAGCGGTTCACGGTCGACGGCGAGATCTACACGCAGGCGTTCATCCGCGGCCGCTTCCTCAAGCGCGGGGGCGGGGTGGTGTCCATCCCGGAGCTGCTGGACGCGGTCGGCCCGGCGCCGACGGACGTCACCGTGCCGGAGTGGCTGCGCCAGTGGGGCGCGGATGCGGCCCTCCCGTCCACGCGTGCCGAGGCGCCGAGCGTCTGGAGCGAGTGAGCGGGAGGGCCGTGATCGGCCGCCGTCGACGGGACCGCGTCAGGCGGGCCCGAACGCGAAGACCCGGTCGGGGTCGTACTCGGCGCGCGCCGCGGACAGGCGCTCGAACACGGCGGGCGGCCAGCTGCTCTCGAAGGAGGCGGCGTCGCTCAGGTCGGCCGCCCAGTTCACGTTGGTGACCGCCGACACCCGGTGGCCCAGCGCCTCGGCGATCGATGCCGCTGCCGCGGGCGCCAGCGCGTCGAACGTCGACGGGTCGCCGGCGATCGCGCTGAGCGTGTACCTGCTGTCGCGTCCGCCCACCGCCGTGCCGTCGTGGGTGTCGCGCGCGGTCGCGCCGCCGAGCTGACGGATCTCCACCGCGAGGAACGGCGAGTCGGCGCCGGGGCCGGCCAGGCGCAGCAGCGCGTCGCCGTCCGCGGCGTCGAAGTCGTCGAGCATCAGCCCGCGGATCCAGCTCGGCGAGCCCTGCTCGGGATCGTTGTGGATGGTGGCGACGGCGGTCGTCGGGATCTCGCCGACGAAGTCGAGGTACACCGGAGCGGCCGAGCGCATCGGTGCGAACAGCGCCTCGCCTTCCTCCGCGTCGCCGGGGAAGGCGAAGCGCACGCTGAGCACCGACCGGCCGCGCAACGGCGGCGGCGGACCCTCCACGTCCGGGATGCGCAGGAACACGGCCGAGGTCGTTGCGGCGTCGGAGAGCTCAGCGGCCCAGTCGACCCACGCGCGGAACGCCGGTTCGATCGCGTCCCCCTCGAAGAACACGCTCCCGGCGTACAGGGTCCTGAGCGGGACGAGCTCCAGCGTCATCTCGGTCACGATCCCGAGGCCGCCCTTGCCGCCGCGGAGCGCCCAGAACAGCTCGGGGTGCGTGGACGCGTCGGCGACGACGACCTCCCCGTCCGCGGTCACAACGCGGAAGCCGCGCACCCAGTCCGCGGTGAAGCCGTGGCTGCGCGCGAGCGGTCCGAGGCCGCCGCCGAGGGTGTAGCCGACGGCGCCGACGCTCGTGGACGATCCGGTGACCGGCGCGAGTCCGGCCTCGGCAGCCGCGGCGATCACGGGCGCCCAGCGGACTCCGGCGCCGATGCGGACCAGCCGGCCCTCCGCATCCACGTCGATCGTGTCGAGCGCCCGGGTGGAGACGATCAGGCCGCCCGTGATCGGCGCCTCGGCGCCGTGCCCGGTCGCCTGCACACGCACCGGGAGCCCGGCTTCGCGGGCGAAGCGGACCGCGGCGGCGACGTCGTGCTCGTCGCTGGCGGCGACGACGACATCCGGGTCATGGCGGATCGCCGGGTTGAAACAGGCGACCTCCGCGGCGAGGCCATCGTCGCCGCGCGTGAAGACGGTGCCGTGGACGGTGTCGCGCAGCCGCGCGAGGGTCCCGGCGTCGATATCGATTCCCATGCGCCGACAGTAGGGGAGGCCACCGACACGCGGGAAGACCGGCCGTCAGGAGCGTGACGTAGCATTCCCTGCATGACCGCCGTCCTGCCCGCCGACGCCCGCTCCGGGCGACCGGTGGAGACGGTCTACCGTCCGGCGGTCGCCGTCGACGGCGCGGCGACGCTCGGGCTCCTCGGGCGCGGCCCGTACGACCCGACGACGCAGTGGGACCTGCGCGGGGTGTGGCGGACGTGGCGAACCCCGCACGGTGCGGCGACCCTGCGCATCCTGCGCCCGGCGGCGGACGGCTCCGTGGCCGCGTCCGCCTGGGGTCCGGGCGCCGAGTGGGCGATCGCGGCCGTGCCCGCCCTGCTCGGCAGCGAGGACGACTGGTCGGGACTCGACGTGTCCGGACACACGCTGCTGCGCGGCAGCCTCCATCGGAACCCCGGCCTCCGCCTCGCCAAGACCGGCAGGATGCTCGAAGCGCTCCTGCCCGCGATCATCGAGCAGCGCGTGACCAGCCTGGAGGCCTACCGCTCCTGGGCGCGGCTGCTGCGCTGGTACGGGGAGCCTGCACCCGGCCCCGCGCCGGACGGCATGCGGGTGACCCCGACGCTGGAGCAGTGGCGCGGCATCCCGTCGTGGGACTGGCATCGGGCCGGCGTCGACCCGCGGCGCTCCCGCGCGGCCCAGGCCGTGCTGGCGATCGCGCCCTCCCTGGAGCGCGCGACCGCGACCGCGCCGACCCTGGACGCTGCGGCGGCGGCTCTGCAGACCGTCCCCGGCATCGGGGTCTGGACCGCGGCCGAGACGCTGCAGCGTTCGCACGCGCATCCCGACCTCGTCAGCGTCGGCGACTACCACCTCGCGCACTACGTCGGCGAGGCGCTGATCGGCGAGCGGGTGGACGACGACGGGATGCTCGAACTGCTCGAACCGTGGGCGGGGCACCGGCAGCGGGTGGTGCGGTTGATCCTCGCCAGCGGCTTCCGGTTCCAGCGTCGCGGGCCGCGGATGGCCGTGCAGGACCACCGCTGGCACTGATGCGCGCCGGCGCAGGTCACGTCGGACGCGGAGGCGCTCAGCCCGTCGTGCCGTCGCGCTGAGCCGTCAGGTGCTCGGCGCGCAGATCCCGGTCGAGCTCGCGGCAGAGCGTCTCGTAGTGGTCGCGCATCCCGGGGAAGTAGTCCTCCCACTTCGGCATCGGCTTGCCGTCGTGCGCGGCGACCAGCCGGTCGAGGTAGTAGTCCCAGCCGACGCAGTAGTCGGCCGACGCGGCGACGGCGCGCAGCCGCTGGCCGAACGTCACCGTGGTGTGCCCGCTGGCCTCGGTGAGGTGCACGAACATGACGAGCGAGTCCGGCGCGTTCCCCACGTCCACGTGCAGGCGGTGCGGGGCCTCGCAGAGCATGACCGCGACGTTCTCCCACGGGGCGTCGTCGCCCTCCGCGTTCATCCGGAACTTCACGGCGCCGGTCGAGCCCGTTCCGGTGTACTCGCCGATCCACAGCGCGAGCCTCGGGGAACGGCTGAAGTACGTCCAGACCTCCTCGATCGGGGACTTGAAGATGCGGTCGAGGACCACATACACCCCGTCGTCCTTGCGAACCAGTCGACCTGTCGGCTGTGGCATCATGGTGACCTCCCGGAGAGTCCCGCCCCCTTGATGTGCCCCACCTTAGTCATGTCCCCGGTGTTGCGGCAGGGGGGTGCGCGACCGCGCGTGCGAGTCCTCTCAGCCCTCCAGGACGGCCATCGCCGCATTGTGGCCGCCGAGCCCGCTGACCGCGCCGCCGCGGCGCGCACCCGACCCGCAGAGCAGGATGCGCGGGTGCTCCGTCGCGACGCCCCAGCGCTGCGCCGGGGTGTCCAGCGGGTCGTCGTCCTCGGCGAACGGCCAGGACAGCGGGCCGTGGAAGATGTTGCCGCCCGGCATGGTGAGGGCGTGCTCGAGGTCGCGCGTCGTCTTCGTCTCGATGCAGGGGTTGCCGTCCCCGTCGGTCAGCAGGAGGGACTCGATGGGCTCGGCGAGCACCGAGTTCAGGGAGGCCAGCACGGCATCCTGCAGGCGCCTCCTGGTCTCGTCGTTGTTGTCGTCGGTGAGCCAGCGGTCGGGCGTGTGCAGCCCGAAGACCGTGATGGTCTGGGCGCCGGAGTCGGCGAGGTCCGGGTCGAGGATGGTCGGGTCCGCGAGCGTGTGGCAGTAGATCTCGCAGGGCAGCAGCTCGGGCATCACGCCGCGGGTCATCCCCGTGTAGGCGTCCTCCAGCTGCGTATAGGTCTCGTTGATGTGGAAGGTGCCGCCGAACGCCGCCTTCGGGTCGATGGCCTCGTCGCGCAGGCGCGGCAGTCGCTCGAGCAGCATGTTGACCTTGACCTGCGCACCCTCGGCGGCGGGACGCTGCCCCGCGCTCGCCGCGTCGCCGAGCAGGCGGTCCAGGACGTCCGGCGCGACGTTCACGAGGACGTGGCCGCCGACGACGTGCCGCTCGTGCCCGTTCCGGGTGTAGACGACGGTGCCGTCCGGGGCGATGGAGGTGACCTCGGCGTCGGTCACGATGCGCGCGCCGGCCTCCCGTGCGACGCGGGCGAGCTCGCCGGTGACGGCGCCCATCCCGCCGACGGGCACGTCCCACTGGCCGGTGCCCTGGCCGATGACGTGGTAGAGGAAGCAGCGGTTCTGCGCGAGCGAGGGGTCGGAGACGCTCGCGAAGGTCCCGATCAGTGCGTCCGTCGCCGCGACGCCGCGGACCAGGTCGTTCTCCAGCCGCGACTCGATGAAGCCGCCGATCGGGTTCTCGATGAGCGCGTCCCACAGCTCGTCGTCGCCCACGATCGCCTTGGCCTCGCTCCGGGTGAGCAACGGCTCGGTCACGGTCGGCCAGAGCGCCTGGGCGACGGATGCCGTCGACTCGTAGAACGCGGTGAACCGCTCGGCGTCGGCCGCGGCGCCGATGCGCGCGAAGGACGCCGCGGTCGCCTCCGCGTCGGTGTTGTCGATGAGCAGGCCGGCGCCGTCGGGGTCCCCGGGCACCGGGGTGTACGAGGAGTACCGGCGCCGGGCGAGGCGGATGTCGAGCCCGAGGTCGTCGATGATGCGCTGCGGCAGCAGGCTGACCAGGTAGGAGTAGCGGGACAGCCGCGCCTCGATGCCGGGGAACGCCTGCGCGCTGACCGCGGCGCCGCCGACATCGGGCAGGCGTTCGAGCAGGATGACGCTCTTCCCGGCTTCGGCGAGGTAGGCGGCGGCGGTGAGTCCGTTGTGACCTCCGCCGACGATCACCACATCGTGCGTCGGCGCGGGGGAGGGGGCAGCGTCGGTCATGGAACAGAGCCTAAGGGACGGTCACGGGCGGCAGTGCGCGGGTACCGCGGCGGCCAGCGCGCGGCGTGCGGCGACGACGCCGGGGCTCGCGGCGGACGCGCGCCTGGCCGAGGTGAACACGGTCCGGCGGGGCGAGCCGGGCAGCGGCAGCAGCCGGAGGGCCGGCTGCTCGTCCACCCCGACCAGGTCCGGGAGGAGGCCGACGGCGTTCCCGGAGGCGATCAGGCGGATGTGGGCGACCAGGTCCGCGGTCTCGAACCGCACGTCGGGCTCGAAGCCGGCCGAGCGGCACAGCTGCACGGCCCAGGTGCGCGCGGCCGTCCCCTCGGGTTCGAGCACCCAGGGGAGCCTCGCCGCGCCTTCGAGCGACGTCGTCCGGATGCGCGCCGACGGGTCGGCAGAGGTGGCGAGGTGGATGCTGTCCGTCGCGAGCTCTGCGCGGTCGAGGTCGCTGCGCAGCGCGCGCGTGCTCCCGGGATACTGCTCGGCGATCACGAGGTCGAAGTCGCGCGCCGACACCTCGAAGAGGCCCCGCTCCGGCTCGCGCTCGGTGACCTCGACGCGCAGGTCGGGGTAGTCGGCGGCCAGGGCGGAGAGCGCGGACGGCAGGATGGCGTGCGCCGCGGACTGGAAGACGGCGATGCGGACGAGCCCGGAGACCGTGCTCACGGCGTCGGCGACCGCGGATTGCGCGAGGTCGAGTGCGTCCAGGATATTCGCGGTGTGCTGGGCGAGGAGCTCGCCCTGCGGGGTGAACCGCAGCCGCCGGCCGGACTTCACGAGGAGGACGGCGCCGACCTCCTTCTCCAGGGCGGCGAGCTGCTGGGAGACGGAGGACGGGCTGTAGGACAGCGCCTCTGCGACCCCGGCGACGGTGCCGCGGATCTTCAGCTCGCGCAGCAGGCGCAGCTTTCTGACGTCCAGCACCGGCGCCTCCATTCATTCAGTCCAGGCGAACGATATCCTTCGGAAACGTTCGCTATTGCTGAGCATATCCGGGGCAGCAGAATGTACTCCACAGGTCTTGCATCCTGCGACTTCTCCCCAGATCCGGATGGTCGCGGCGGCCCCCAGAGGTGGAGGAAATACAGTCGTGGACATGGTTGATCACACGGACAGCGCCGCACCGCGCCCGGCGGAGGCCACACCGGGGCGGCTCGCTCAGGATGCGGTCGCGCTCGTGCGACGCTGGCTCGAGCAGAGCTCGGGCGGCGACGGCGCGACGCCTCCGCAGGACCCGGCGGCCGAGCGGCTGGCCGGGGTGCTGAAGGACCCGGACGGGCTCGAGTTCGCGGTCGGCTTCGTGGACGGCGTCGCGCGCCCGCAGGACCTCTTCGTCGCCGGCTACAACCTGCAGCGGGTGGCGAAGAAGATCCCCGCGTTCCTGCCCTGGTACATGCGGGCGGCCATCTGGCTGGGCGGCGTCTTCGGTCCGGTCCTGCCGTGGCTGGTCATCCCGATCGCGCGCCGGGTGCTGCGGCGGATGGTCGGGCACCTCGTCGTGGACGCCACCCCGGAGAGGCTGGGACCGGCGATCGCGCACCTGCGCACACCCCATGACCCGGCGGGTCACGGCGCCCGCCTCAATCTGAACCTGCTCGGCGAGGCGGTCCTCGGCGAGAAGGAGGCGGCACGCCGCCTGGAGGGCACGCGCGCTCTGCTCGCGCGTGACGATGTCGACTACGTCTCGATCAAGGTCTCGTCGATCGCGTCGCAGCTCTCGATGTGGTCGTTCGACGAGACCGTCGCGCGCGTCATCGACCGCCTGACGCCGCTCTACGAACTGGCGGCGGCATCGCCGACGCCGAAGTTCATCAACCTCGACATGGAGGAGTACCGCGACCTCGACCTGACGATGGCGGTATTCACGGGCATCCTGAGCAAGCCGCAGCTGCTCGGGCTGGAGGCGGGCATCGTGCTCCAGGCCTACCTGCCCGACGCGCTGGACGCGCTGCAGCGGCTCACCGAATGGTCGTCCCAGCGCCGCATCCAGGGCGGAGCCGCGATCAAGGTGCGCGTGGTGAAGGGTGCCAACCTCGCGATGGAGCGCGTCGACGCCGCGATCCACGACTGGCCGCTCGCGACCTACGGCAGCAAGCAGGCGACGGACACCAACTACAAGCGGGTGCTCGACTGGGCGCTCACCCCCGAGCACACCGACGCCGTCAAGATCGGCGTGGCGGGACACAACCTGTTCGACGTCGCGTACGCGTGGCTGCTCGCCTCCGAGCGCGGCGTCACCGACCGCATCGACTTCGAGATGCTGCTCGGTATGGCGACCGCCCAGGCCGAGGCGGTCAAGGGCACCGTGGGCCAGCTGCTGCTCTACACGCCGGTGGTGAACCCGGCCGAGTTCGATGTCGCGATCTCCTACCTGATCCGCCGGCTCGAGGAGAACGCCAGCCAGGAGAACTTCATGTCGGCCGTCTTCGAGCTCGACCGCGACCCGGAGCTCTTCGAGCGGGAGAAGGCGCGGTTCCTCGCGTCGGTCGCCGACCTCGAGAACGATGCGCTCCCGTTCGGTGCGGCGCCGCTGCCGAACCGGCAGCAGGACCGCTCCCGCGAGTGGGACGACGCGACCGCTGCCTCGTTCACGCGCCCGCCGGCCGCTCCGGCTCCGGCGGGGGCCGCGAACGACGAGGGGCTGACCAGCGTGGTGCTCGGCCTGACCCGCGGGTCGAGCGGGTCCGGGCTCGTCCAGGACTCCGCGGCGGCCGCACCGGCCGCGGCCACGGAGCCGGCCGTGCCCGCCGACGGGTTCCGCAATGCGGCGGACACCGACCCGTCGCTCGCCGCCAACCGGGCGTGGGGCAGGCGCATCCTGCAGCAGTCCGCGGCCAGCGATCTCGGTGTCGCGAGCATCCAGGCCGCCGCCGTGACGGACGCGGACGCGCTCGAACGGATCATCCGCGACGTCCACACGGCGGGTGGCTGGTGGGGGTCGCTGAGCGGTCGCGAGCGCGCCGCCGTGCTCGACAGGGCCGGCCACGCGCTGGAGGCGAACCGCGACCGGCTCATCGAGGTGATGGCCTTCGAAACCGGCAAGACGATCGCGGAGGCCGACCCGGAGGTCAGCGAGGCCGTCGACTTCGCGCACTACTACGCGACCCTCGCGCGCGAGCTGGACACCGTGCAGGGCGCGCGGTTCGTGCCGTCCCGGCTGACGGTGGTCACGCCGCCGTGGAACTTCCCTGTCGCCATCCCCGCGGGTGGAGTGCTGGCGGCGCTCGCCGCGGGCAGCGGCGTCATCATCAAGCCGGCACCGCAGGCCAAGCGAGCGGGGGCCGTGATGGTCGAGGCGCTCTGGGAGGCCGGCGTGCCGAAGGAGGTGCTCGCGCTGGTGGACGTGGCAGAGAGCGACCTCGGTCAGCGCCTCGTCGCGGACGAGCGGGTCGACCGGGTGATCCTCACCGGGTCCTACGAGACGGCCAAGCTGTTCCGGTCCTGGCGGCCCGACCTGCCGCTGCTCGCGGAGACCAGCGGCAAGAACGCCATCATCGTCACACCGAGCGCCGACTACGACCTCGCCGTCTCGGACATCGTCAAGAGCGCCTTCGGGCACGCCGGCCAGAAGTGCTCGGCCGCGAGCCTCGTGATCCTGGTCGGCTCCGTCGCGAAGTCCGAGCGCTTCCGCCACCAGCTCGTGGACGCCGCGACGAGCATGCGCGTCGGCTACCCGCAGGACGCGACGAGCCAGATGGGGCCGCTCATCGAGCCGGCCTCGGGCAAGCTGCTGCACGCCCTCACCACGCTGGGCGCCGAAGAGGAGTGGCTCGTCCAGCCGCGCCAGCTGGATGAGACCGGACGGCTCTGGTCGCCGGGCATCCGCACGGGCGTCCAGCCGGGATCGTACTTCCATCTGACGGAGTTCTTCGGGCCGGTGCTCGGCATCATGACGGCGCGCACGCTGGACGAGGCGATCCGCTACCAGAACGCCATCGAGTACGGCCTCACCGCCGGCCTGCACTCGCTCGACTCCGACGAGCTGGCGCTCTGGCTGGACACGGTCGAGGCGGGAAACCTGTACGTCAACCGGGGAATCACCGGCGCGATCGTCCGGCGCCAGCCGTTCGGCGGCTGGAAGCGCTCGTCGGTCGGCGCGGGCACCAAGGCCGGCGGTCCGAACTACCTGATCGGCCTCGGCGGCTGGCAGGCCGACCAGGGACGGATGAGCTCCAGCCTGCACCTGCGCGGGCTCGAGCCGCGAGTGACGCAGCTGATCGAGTCCGGCCAGGCGTCGATGGACTACCCGGCGTTCGACCTCGTGCGCCGGTCTGCCCTGAGCGACGCGATCGCGGTCGCGACGGAGTACCACCAGACCAAGGACGTGTCCGGGCTCGGGGTGGAGCGCAACCTGTTCCGGTACCGCCCGGTCCCGGTGGCGATCCGGCTCTCCGAGGGCGCCTCGCTGCCCGAACTGCTGCGCGTCATGGCGGCCGCGACGGTCGCGCGCTCGCGGTTCACGGTGAGCACCGCGCTCGCGCTGCCGAAGCCGATGCTGCAGGTCCTGCGCGAGCGCGAGGTGGACGTCGTGGTCGAGTCGGACGCGCACTGGCTGTCGCGTGTGCGCGGCCACCGCATCACCGCACACCGCATCCGGCTCATCGGCGGGGACGCGTCCGCGCTCGCGGCGGCACTCGGCGGGTCGCCCGACGTGGCCGTGTACGCGGGCGAGGTCACCCCGTCCGGTCGTGTCGAGGTGCTGCCATTCCTGCACGAGCAGGCGATCTCGATCACGAACCACCGGTTCGGGAACCCGACGCGGCTCTCCGAGAAGGTGCTCTGAGGGAGGGCGGGCTACTCCTCCTCGTCCTCCAGCTCCACGAGCTCGTCGGCGGCGTCGGCATTGCCGGCGGCGGCCAGGCGGCGGAGTTCCTCCAAGTCCCCGCGCTCGGCGGCGAGTTCCACCAGGGCGTCCTCCGCGTCGCTGCTGCCCGCGGCGGCGAGGCGGCGGAGGAGCGGAAGATCCTCGGCGTCCAGTGCGGTCTCGACCGCCTCCGCGATGTCGTCGGGGTCGGTGGGCAGCGGGTCCTCGGCCATGACTCTCCTTCCGTCGGGCGCCACACTACCCGGGCGTAGGGTGGTGCGCATGACCGATTCCCCCATCGCGCTGCCCGCCGTCCCGTCGCTTCCGCTGAACTCGGGCGGCAGCATTCCGCAGATCGGCCTCGGCACCTGGCCTCTCGACGACGCCGAGGTCGAGCGCGCCGTCGTGGACGCGGCGGCCGTGGGCTATCGGCACGTCGACACCGCGGCCAAGTACGGCAACGAGGTCGGGGTCGGCCGGGGCGTCGCCAGGAGCGGCGTCGATCGCGAGGACTGGTTCGTCACCACGAAGCTCGACGGCGGCTACCAGGGCGACGACCGCGCGGTCGCCGGGCTGGACGCGAGCCTCGAGCGCCTGGGCATGGAGTACGTGGACCTGCTGCTCATCCACTGGCCGCTGCCCGCGCGCGACCTGTACGTGAACACCTGGGAGACCTTCATCCGGCTGCGCGATGCCGGCAAGGCGCGGGCGATCGGCGTCTCCAACTTCAAGCCGGCGCACATCGAGCGGCTCATCGCCGAGACCGGCGTCGCGCCGGCCGTCAACCAGGTCCAGCTCAGCCCGGCGATCCCGCGCCGCGACCACCGGGCGTACGACGAGGAGCACGGGATCGTCACCGAGTCCTGGAGCCCGATCGGCGGCACCGGCGACCTCCTCGCCGACCCGGTGCTGGCCGACCTCGCCGCCAAGCACGGCAGGACGCCCGCGCAGATCGTCCTGCGCTGGCACGTCCAGAACGGGCTCGTCGCCATCCCGAAGTCCCGCGACCCGCAGCGGATGGCGGCCAACCTCGCCGTGTTCGACTTCACCCTCGACGCCGACGACCTCGCCGCGCTCGACCGCCTCGACGAGGGGCCGGACGCGGGCGTGGACTCGGACCGCAGCGGTCACTGACCGCGGCGGCCCAGGCGGCCGCGCGCCGTCATCGGGCTCCTCACCGTGGCTGGCCTGGGCGGGCGTCGAGCTCAGCGAGCGCCGCCGACCAATCGGCACGTGGCATTGTGAAATGTTTGGTGCTTTGCTACCGTATCGGTCGCCATGTGGGGTCTCGAGGGGCTGGCGGCGGGCTTCATCTGCTGGGCTCAGCGAGCGGACGAAGGAACGGGTATGCGTAACCAGGACGCGGGACTGATCGTCGGCGTGTTCCTCGGCGGCTGCATCAGCTTCCTCGTGATGGGAACCCTGATGAGCGTGGGGACTGGGCTCACCGTATCGGCGATGCTGCTGGTGGCCCTCGCGCTCGGAGCGGTGGGATTCGTGAGCGTGCTCATCCTCGGGCCCCGCTACCTCTGGCGGCGCAAGCACGAGACCTCCGACCCGCAACCCTGACCGCCGGCGGCTCCCGAAGGCCACATCGGTTCGGCACGTGCTCGGAGCCGGGCAGCGCCGGCCGCAGGCTACACGCTCACCAGCGGCAGCCGCACGGTGACGGCGAGGCCGGCGTCCGGGACGTTGGCCAGCTGCACCGAGCCGCCCGCCGCCTCGGCCAGGGCGGCCACGATCGCCAGCCCCAGGCCGCCGCTCCCGCCGGACTTCGACGTGCGCGCCCCGTCCGCGCGCGTGAAGCGGTCCAGGGCGACCGGGATGAAGGACTCCGGCATCCCCGGGCCGGAGTCGGTGACCGTGAGCACGGCCGTGTCGCCCTCCACGTGCAGCCGCGCCGTGACCGTGTCGTCGTGCTCGGTCGCGCCTGAGCCTGCATCCACCGGGACGCCGCGGATCGCGGTGATCGCGTTGCCGAGCAGGTTGTCCAGGATGCGGCCGAAGTCGGTCGGCGAGAGGGAGACCCGCGCCTCCGGGGCCGGCCGCCTGCGCGGGTCGTAGTCGTAGTCGACCGAGATCGAGCGGCCCTCCTCGTCGCTGCTGACGAGCAGGCGGGCGCGGTCGACGGCGTCGGTGAGCTCGTCCACGAGGGTCCGCCAGTCGGTGCGGCCGCTGATCGGGCCCGCCTCGATGCGGGACAGCTCCAGCAGGTTGTTCGCCAGCTGGGCGAGCCGCAGAGCCGTCGCGTGCGACGAGCGGACGTCGGCGAGCAGCGCGTCCGGGTCGCCCGCGTCCAGCTCCGCCAGTTCCAGCTGGCCGCGCAGCACCGCGAGCGGCGTCCGCAGCTCGTGGCTGGCGTCCGAGACCATCTGGCGCTCGCGATCGGCGGACGCGCGCAGCCGGCGGATCAGGTCGTTGAGGGTCGTCGCCAGCTCCGAGAGCTCGTCGCGCGCGGGTCCGACCGTGAGCAGCCCGGCGTCGTCGCGGCCGTCCCTGCCGCCCGCGCCGGCGATCCGATCGGCCTGCTCGCGCATCCTGCTCACCGGGCGGAGCGCGGCGCGGGCCAGCAGCCACGACGCCGCGCCGAAGCCCAGGATCAGCACGCCGGCGCCAATGAGCAGGGCGAGGGTGAGGCGGTCCAGGATGAGGGCGGTGGTCTCGTCGTTGCGAGCGGCGACGATGTGCATCGTCCCGAGCCTGGTCTCGACCGGGCGGACCAGGACGAGGTAGGTGTCGTCGCCGATCTGCACGGATTCGGGATTGTCGCCGAGCTTCAGCAGGTCGGGCAGGCGCTCCTCGAGCGCATCCGGCAGGGTCGTCGCGAGCGCCGTGCCGTCCGTTCCGACCACGGCGAGCTCCTGGCCGCCTCCCGGCAGATCGAACGGGCCGGACGGGCTCGCCACGACCGAGGCGGCGGGCGCCGTGATGTCGTTGCCGAGCAGGGTCACGGTCGCGTTGTGCAGGATCGACGAGACGCCGATCCTGATCACGACGACGGCGACCAGGCCGAACAGGGCGGCGACGATCAGGCTGCCGATCGTGATCCGCGCCGTGATCGACAGGCGCCGCAGCCAGCTCACGACGACGTGGACTCCGAGGCCGGGTGCGCGGACGCCTGCGCCGTCCCGGCGCTCGCCGGGCCGGCCTGCGGCTTCGCGTCCAGCGCGTTCTTGGCGTCCAGCCGGTAGCCGCGCCCGCGCTCCGTCACGATCGAGAGCCCGGCGCCGGCCAGGTCCAGCTTCTTGCGCAGGTAGGAGACGTACTGGTCGATGACGTTCGTCCCGATGTTCTCGGTCGTCCCCCACACCGACTCCAGGATGTCCGCGCGCGAGAGCGTCTTGTCCGGGTTCGTCGCGAAGAGGCGCAGCAGCGTGAACTCACGGCGGCTCAGCGGCATCTCGTGGCCGGACACCAGCGCCTGGTGCTCGTGCGAGTCGATGGTGAGCCTGCCGACGGTCACCTGGGGCCGCATCCCGCTCGGCTCGCGGCGGAGCAGCGCGCGCACCCGGGCGGCCAGCTCGGCGAAGGCGAACGGCTTGGTCAGGTAGTCGTCGGCCCCGGAGTCCAGGCCGTGGACGCGGTCCTCGATCGCGTCCCGTGCGGTGAGCAGCAGGATGGGCATCGGGTTGGCGGCCTCGCGGATGTGCCTGCACAGCTCGAACCCGCTCATCCCGGGCAGCATCACGTCGATGGCGGCGGCCGAGTAGGCGTCGCTGCGGAGCGCGATGAGCGCGTCGACGCCGTTGGTCACCAGCGTGACGTCGTACCCCTCGGCGGCGAGACCGCGCTGGACGAGGCCTCCCATATCCGGATCGTCTTCGACAACGAGCAGCTTCATGCGCCCATCGTGCCACTGTTCGCCGTGCCGGTGCTCGGTTCACCCGCCGCGGGGCTGTGCGCCCGCTGAATGTTCTCGCAGAACGAGCCTCAGGCTTCCTCGATCACCGACTTGAGGGAGCCGAGCGTCATGGCCCAGTTGCCGCTCATCCGGTCGGCCTCCGCCCGATCCGCGCAGCCGTCCTGGGTGATCGTGACCTGCGTCCCGTCGCCGTCCGCGGCGAGCAGATAGGACACGGTCTGGTAGCTCTCCGGCACATCCGGCTTGCCGCTGAGCGGGCTGTAGTAGCTGCTGACGAAACGCTCGCCCGGGATGAACTCCAGGATGGTGCCCTTGTCCTCGTACGGCTTTCCCTCCCACTCGCCGCGGTAGACGATGGGGGAGCCCTCTCTCCAGTCGGTGACGACCTCCGTCCCGTACAGGAACCGGGCGATGGTGGCCGGGTCAGTGATGGCGTGCCAGACGACGTCGGTGCCGGCGTCGACGTGGATGCTCGCGCGTGCTGTCGTACTCATGCCGCCAGTCTGATCCGCCCCGGATGGAGCCGATAGAAGATACGCGACAGCCTCAGCCGTCGTCGCGGATCGTCAGGGCGCCGGCCAGGTCGAGATCGGTGCTCGTGCCGTGCGCGCCGGCGCGGGCGAGCAGGGCGGCGCCCAGCGCGGTGCTCCAGAACGTGCGCGCCTCGACGTCGAGCGGGCGGTCGGCCCGCCAGCCCCTGGACTCGACAAGCTGCCGGGTGAAGCGCTCCGACTGGCGGAACAGCAGCTGGATGTGCTGGTCGACGACCTCCGCCAACTCCGGCCGGGCGATCCCCATCGCCAGCGCCCGGGCGACGAGGGGCAGAGCGGGCAGCGCGAGGACGGCGCGCGCGATGTTCCGGCGGAACGTCGCGGCGTCCGCGGCGGCACGGCCGATGCGCTCGATGCGGCGGGTGTCGTGCAGCAGCGCGAGGAACGCGGCGTGCACCACGAGCGAGTCCTTGCTGCCGAAGTAGTAGGTCACCTGGCTCGGGAACACCTGGGCGGCGGCGGCGATCTCCGCCACACTCAGCTCGCCGCCCTGGCGCTCGGCGGACAGCCGCGCGGTCACCTCGATCAGGCGGCGGTGGGTGGCGCGGCCGCGGTCGAGGGAGCGCTCCGCCGTCCGGCGCTCGTCTGTCCGTCCTCTGTCCACCCGGTAATTGTATGTGATACAAATTAAGCCGAAGTTGTATGGCATACAAGAAAGCGAGTCAGCGAATGCAGCCCACCGATGTCGTCGTGACCGGGATCGGCGCGATCACCCCGCTCGGAGCGGACGTGCCGACCACCTGGACCGCGCTGCTGGGAGGCGCGTCCGGCATCCGCGGGGACGTGCTCGCGGACGCCGAGGCGCACGGCCTCGGCGGCATCGTGGCCGGCACCATGACGGTCGACCCGGCGGACCTGCTGCCGCCCGTCGAGGCGAAGCGGCTCGACCGGTCGCAGCAGGCCGCTGCGGTGGCGGCGGCCGAGGCGTGGTCCGACGCGGGCGGCCCCGGCCCCGACCCCGAGCGCCTGGCGGTCGCCATCGGGACGGGCATCGGCGGCGTGCGGACGCTGTTGCGCGAGGACGACGTGCTGGAGGCGTCCGGCGCCCGGCGCGTCTCGCCGCGCACCGTCCCGATGCTGATGGCGAACGGGCCGGCAGCGCTGATCAGCATCAGCTACGGCGCCAGGGCCGGCGTCTACACGCCGGTCTCGGCGTGCTCGTCGGGGGCGGAGGCGATCGCGCTGGGGGCGCGCCTCATCCGCTCGGGCGAGGCCGATGTCGTCATCGCCGGCGGCACCGAGGCGGCCATCGCGCCGATCACGGTCGCCGGCTTCGCCCAGACCCGCGCGCTGTCCGGGCACACGAGCGACCCCGCCTCGGCCTCGCGGCCGTTCGCCGCGGACCGGGACGGCTTCGTCCTCGGCGAAGGCGCCGCCGTTCTCGTGCTGGAGAGCGCCGAGCACGCGCTCGCGCGCGGGGCCCGCGTCCGGGCCGTGCTCGCGGGCGCCGGCATCTCCGCCGACGCCCACCACATTACGGCGCCGGCGCCGGACGGGTCGGGGCAGATCGCCGCGATGCGCAAGGCGCTCGCGCAGGCGCGGCTGGATCCCTCCGAGATCGGCCACGTCAACGCGCACGCGACGGGGACCCCGGTCGGCGACGCGGCGGAGGCGCTCGCGATCCACGCGGTGTTCGGCCGGGCGACCGTCACTGCGCCCAAGGCGGCCATCGGCCACCTGTTCGGCGCGGCCGGCGCCGTCGAGGCGGCGATCGCCGTGCTCAGCGTCGAGAACGGCGTGATCCCGCCGACGCGCAACCTGGCGCAGGCCGGCATCGATCCGGCCATCGACCTGGATGTGGTGACCGAGCGCCGCGAGGGTGCGCAGCGCGCGGTGCTGAGCAACTCGTTCGGCTTCGGCGGCCAGAACGTCTCGCTCGTGGTGACCGCCGCGCCGTGAGCTCGGCCGCCCGCGTCAGCCGTTGCCGCGGTTGATCAGCCGGGAGAGCACGATGGCGCTGCGGGTGTGGTCGACGTTCGGCGCCAGCCGCACCTTCTCGAGCGCCGCCTCCAGGCTCGGGATGTCGCGCGAGCGGATGTGGACGATCGCGTCGGCGCTGCCCGTCACCGTCCCCGCGTCGACGACCTCTGGGACGGCGGACAGGATGCGCAGCAGTTCTTCGGGCGACACCGTCCCGCGGCAGAACAGCTCGACGTAGGCCTCGGTGCTCATCCCGTCGATGGCGGGGTCGACCTGGATGGTGAAGCCGCGGATCACGCCGTCGGCGACGAGCCGGTCGACGCGGCGCTTGACGGCGGAGGCGGACAGCCCGACGACCGAGCCGATGTCGCCGTAGCCGGCCCTGGCGTTCTGGCGGAGAAGGTCGAGGATGCTGCGATCGAGGTTGTCCACGAGCGCAAGCTTATGGTGGATCGTTGCGTGACAGCCACCCTCACGCGGGAATCGTGCGCCCGGCGCAACGGAGGCGCCGTCCGGAGTAGGAGATGGCCGCTTCGCCGACGAGTCCGGCGCCTCCGCGCTGCGCACGAATCCTGCGCCGTCGGCGCACCCACGGCGATTTCGTGCGTGAGGACGCAGCCAATCGCCGACATCCGCGTGTGACACTAGCCTCATGTCGATCACCGACGAGGAGGCCCGCGCGCGTTCGGCGCGCCCGGTGCGCACGGCACGGCCGCGCACGGTGCTGATGTGCCGCCCGGAGCATTTCGCGGTCGTCTACCGGATCAACCCGTGGATGAACCCCGGGCTGCCGACGGACACCTCGCTCGCCGTGCGGCAGTGGGAACGGCTGCACGGGATCTACCGGGACCTCGGCTACGACGTCCACCTCATCGACCCGCTGGAGGGCCTGCCCGACATGGTCTACGCGGCCAACGGCGGCTTCGTGATCGGCAACGTCGCCTACGGCGCGCGCTTCGCCTACCCGGAGCGGCGCCCGGAGGGGCCGGCGTACATGGACTGGTTCCGCGCGAACGGGTTCGAGGTCGTCGTGCCCGAGGCGGTCAACGAGGGCGAGGGCGACTTCCTGCTCGTGGGCGAGACCATCCTCGCCGGCACCGGCTTCCGCAGCAGCGACGCCAGCCACGACGAGCTGGCGCGTGTCTTCGGCCGCGAGGTGCTCACGCTGCGGCTGACCGATCCCAGCTTCTACCACCTGGACACGGCGCTCGCGGTGCTCGACCCCACCCCGGGCCACGAGCACATCGCCTACCTGCCGTCGGCGTTCGACGAGCGGAGCCGGGAGCTGCTCCGCGAGCGCTTCCCCGACGCCATCGTCGTCACCGAGCCGGACGGAGCGGTGCTCGGCCTCAACGCCTTCTCCGACGGCCGCAACGTCGTCATCGCCTCCCGGGCCGAGGGATTCGCGAACCAGCTGCGCGACCACGGCTACACCCCGATCGGCGTCGACCTGTCCGAGCTGCTGCTCGGCGGCGGCGGCGTCAAATGCTGCACCCTGGAACTGCGACGCTGAGGAGTCAGCCATGAGCGAGACCGTCGCCCGCGAGACCGCGGCCCACCGCATCCACCCCGTCACGGCCGCGCCCAGCGAGCGCCAGGCGGAGGCGATCGCGCAGGAGGAGGAGCACGCGGCGCACAACTACCATCCGCTGCCCGTCGTGGTGGCGGAGGGGGACGGCGCCTGGGTCACCGACATCGACGGCCGGCGCTACCTCGACTGCCTGGCCGCGTACTCCGCGGTGAACTTCGGCCACTCCAACCCGGAACTGCTGGATGCGGCACGGGCGCAGCTGGAGCGGATCACCCTCACCAGCCGCGCGTTCCACAACGACCAGCTCGGCCCGTTCGTCACCGAGCTCGCCGCGCTGGCAGGCAAGGACATGGTGCTGCCGATGAACACCGGAGCGGAGGCGGTCGAGTCGGCGATCAAGGTGGCGCGCGCGTGGGGATACCGGGTGAAGGGCGTTCCGGACGGCGAGGCGAACATCGTCGTGATGGCGGGCAACTTCCACGGCCGGACCACCACCATCGTCAGCTTCAGCGACGATCCGGACGCGCGGGACGACTTCGGGCCGTACACGCCCGGCTTCCGCACCGTCCCGTACGGCGACGCGGCGGCGCTCGCGGCGGCCGTCGACGGCGACACGGTCGCGGTCCTGGTCGAGCCGATCCAGGGCGAGGCGGGCATCGTCGTCCCGCCGCCGGACTACCTGCCGGCGGTGCGCGCGCTGTGCGACGAGCATCGCATCCTGTTCATCGCCGACGAGATCCAGTCGGGGCTCGGCCGCACCGGCGCGACCTTCGCGTGCGACCTGGCGGGGGTCGTCCCCGACCTGTACCTGCTCGGCAAGGCGCTCGGCGGTGGGATCGTGCCGGTCTCCGCGGTGGTCGGCGACCGGGACGTGCTCGGCGTGCTGCGCCCGGGCGAGCACGGCTCCACGTTCGGCGGCAACCCGCTGGCCGCGGCGGTCGGCCGCGCGGTCGTCGCGCTGCTCGCGACCGGCGAGCCGCAGGAGCGGGCCGCCCTGCTCGGCCGGCGCCTGCACGCCGGCCTCGAACGGCTGATCGGCCGCGGCGTCCTGGCCGTGCGCGGCGCCGGACTCTGGGCCGGGATCGACATCGACCCGGAGCTCGCGACCGGGCGGGAGGTGTGCGAGCTGCTGATGGAGCGCGGGGTGCTGGCGAAGGACACGCACGGCTCCACCATCCGGCTCGCCCCGCCCATCGTCGTCGACCCCGCCGACCTGGACTGGGCGGTCGAACAGCTGGAGGCGGTGCTCCTGGACCTCGCCGCGCGCTGAGAACCGGCGTTCACCTCCGCCGGAGACGGTGGGAGCATGGGCGCCATGAGTGCGAGCAGGGACGAGGGGACCGACACCAGGACCGTCGACGCGAGCCACGGCTTCTTCGGGCAGCCGCGGGCGCTCGCGAACATCTTCGGCGTGGAGATGTGGGAGCGGTTCTCCTTCTACGGGATGCAGGGCATCCTGCTCATCTACCTCTACTACTCCGCGACGCGCGGGGGCCTGGGGATCGACCAGGCGACGGCCGCGGGGATCGTGGGGGCGTACGGCGGCGCCGTCTACCTGTCGACGATCCTCGGCGCGTGGCTCGCGGACCGGGTGTTCGGGTCGGAGCGGGTTCTGTTCTGGAGCGCCGTGGTGATCATGGCCGGGCACATCTCGCTGGCTGTGCTGCCGAGCTACGCCGGGGTGATCGCCGGTCTGCTCTTCGTCGCGATCGGCAGCGGCGGCCTCAAGGCGAACGCCACCCGGATCGTCGGCACGCTCTACGACGAGCACGACTCGCGCAGGGACGCCGGCTTCTCGCTGTTCTACCTCGGCATCAACCTGGGCGGCCTGCTCGGGCCGCTGATCACCGGGCTGCTGCAGTCGACGCTCGGGTTCCACTGGGGGTTCGCGGTCGCCGCGGTCGGGATGGCCATCGGCCTCATCCAGTACGCGTTCGGCCGGCGCCGGCTCCCGGACCGCGCGCGCGAGGTCCCGAACCCGCTGCCGTCCGGCCGCTACCCGCTCGTCATCGGGATCGGCGTCGCCGCCGTCGTCGTCATCCTCGTCCTCGTCTTCTCCGGTGTCGTGACGGCGCAGAACCTCGCGCTGTGGGTCATCGGGATCGTGATCGTCTCGGCCATCGCCTACTTCATCGTCATCCTGAGCTCGCGGCTGCTCAGCCCGGACGAGCGCTCCCGGATCGTCGCGTTCATCCCGCTGTTCATCACGAACGCCGCCTTCTGGTCGCTCTACCAGCAGCAGTTCACGGTCGTCACGATCTACTCGGACGAGCGGCTGAACCGCAACCTGTTCGGCTGGGAGTTCCCGGTCTCCTGGGTGCAGTCGATCAACCCGATCTTCATCATCGTGCTCTCCGGCGTCTTCGCCGCGATCTGGACGAAGTGGGGCGACAGGCAGCCGTCGACGCCGCTCAAGTTCGCCGCGGGGACGGTCGTGATGGGCCTCGCCTTCTTCCTGTTCCTGATCTGGGCGGGCGGCGGTAAGAACAGCACGCCGCTGCTCGGCGTCGTCGCCATCCTGCTGGTGTTCACCATCGCCGAGCTGCTGATCTCGCCGGTCGGGTTGTCGGCGTCGACCAAGCTCGCGCCGCACGCGTTCCAGGCCCAGATGGTCGCGCTGTACTTCCTGTCCGTCGCGCTCGGCACGGCGATGGCCGGTCAGCTCGCGAAGCTGTACTCGCCGGAGACCGAGGGGATCTACTTCGGCGTCATCGGCGGGGTGGCCGTGGCGATCGGCGTCATCCTCGCCCTGATGAGCCCGTGGGTGCTGCGGATGATGCGCGGCGTGCGCTGAGGACGTCGTACGGATGCCGTCGCGCCGATGCCGTCGGCCATACTGGAGGGCATGGCGACGATCCTGGCAGTGTGCCGCGTCGAGCAGCTGCTCCCCGACGCGGGTTCGGTCGGTGTGACAGCGATCGACAAACGCCCCGTCGACGGCCGGGTAAAGGTGCGGCCGCTCGGGCTGCGCGCGGACGTCCAGGCGGACCGCAAGCATCACGGTGGCCCGACCAAAGCGCTCTACGCGTACGCCGACGAGGACGCGGAGTTCTGGGCGGGCGAACTCGGTCGCCCCATCCCCGCCGGCCTCTTCGGCGAGAACCTGCGCACCTCCGGGCTGGACGTGAACGGCGCCGAGATCGGCGAGCGTTGGCGGATCGGCGAGGACCTCGTCGTCGAGGTGACCTGCCCGCGGACGCCGTGCGCGACCTTCCAGCGCCGGATGCGCGAGCCGCAGTGGGTGAAGCGCTTCACGCAGGCGAACCGGGTCGGCGCCTACCTGTCCGTCGTGCACTCCGGAACGGTCGGCGCCGGCGACGCGGTGGACGTGATCCACCGCCCCGGCCACGGTGTCACCATCGCGTCGTGGTTCGCGGAGGCGGATGCAGAGCAGGCGGACGCGCTCGAGGCCGCGGAGGCCGCGCGCACGGTGTCGCTCGCGCGGGAGATGGTGGAGTCGATCGCCGGGGTGCGTCGGCGGGAATCTCGGACCTCCGCTACCGCGGCACACTACTGAAGACGGACGCGCGACCCACGTAGAAACGGGGCCTGCACTACGGATGGCGGGGGGAATCAGTCCGCTTTTCGTGGCTCCGCCCCCGCCGCAACACTGGCCGAGCGCTCAAGCGGTGGAGCAGATCGGCGGGTCTCTCTAGCCTTCTACCGTCCGATGCTCGGGCGTATCCGGGGTCGTCCGAGCTGTCCCGCCCGAGTTCGCTGAGTCGACGAGGGGAAGACCAGATGACGCCTGAGCGTGCGCTGCGCGCCGGTACGCGGCCTGAGAGTCAATGTGAATGCATGGATAGACTGGTGGACGTCCCGGGGTGCGAGCCCTGATGCCGAAGAAGGATCCCGTGTTTATTGGGCGCAGCGAGGAACTCGACATCGTCGTCGGCCTGCTGAGCGGTCGAACGAGCGTCGATGTCGTCGGTGAGCGCGCAAGCGGTCGGACCGCGTTCCTGACCCAGCTGGAGGCGCGGCTCCAGGACGACGGCTGGTCGGTGATCCAGCTGCGCGGCATCGCGTCGTTGCGTGAGCAGGCGTTCGCGGCTCTGCACCTGGCCGGAGTCGGCGCGCCGACCGACGCACGCGGCACGTCGACTCTGCAAGTGACGGCGAACGCGCTGAGGCAGCTCACCGACCGGCCGCGGTCTGTGCTCTTCATCGACGACTGGGACGACCTCGACGAGACCTCGTGGGGAGTCGTCGAAGCGGTCCGCCGCGAGACGGGGCTGCCGATGGTGCGGGCGCGCCTGCGCGGTCTTCCCGCGCGGCATACGCCGACCGGGCTCTCGGCGGCCGGCCTCGAGCCCGTCATCGTCGTCGACATGGCACCGCTTCGTTTCGACGATCTGGAACGGGCTCTTCAGGAAGCCGTGGGCGGCCCCATCGACGGGGGGACGATGAGCCGCCTGTACGCGAAGTCCGGCGGCAGCATCGGCCTCGCCTTGAGCATCGCCGAAGTGGCCCAGAACGAGAAGCGGATGGAGCGGGGCGCGGACGGGCGCTGGTACGCCGCTCGCGACCTCTGGAGCCCCGCGCTGTCCGCCATGGTCGAGGCGCACCTTGAGCACCTGGATCCGGAAGCCCGGGACGGCCTGGAGACCATCGCACTCCTCGGCGTCGCCGACCTGGAGACGGTTCGGCGGCTCGTCGGTTGGACCGCGCTCGAGCAGTTGGAGGAGTCGGCGGCGATCGCCGTCGTTCCGGCCGGCGACCGTCAGCTCGTCACCATCATCCCGCCGCTGGTGGTGGAGTTCTTCCGTCACCAGCCGCCCAATCTGCGGCGAGAGCGGATCACCGATGCGATCGTGGAGAAGCTCGGCCCCGAGGTGGTGCTCGACGCGATGCTCAGCCGGGAACGCGCGACAGACCGGCCGCCCGGTCACGGTGACGCCGTGATGGTCCGGCTCCTCAGGGAGCGCGACCGCACCAGCCGCATCGTCGCCCGCGCCGAGTGGGAGGACACCCGCTCTCCCGAGCCGGCAGTCCGCTACCTGCAGACCATCCTGAACACGGCGGCCCCGGCGCCGGACATCGAGCGGGTGATGATCGACACCGACATCGAGGCAGGTGCGCCGGAGGCTCGGGCCCTGTTCGTCCGGCTGCGGGCGCGCTGGCAGGCCTATGTCTGCGGTGACCCCGACCGCGCACTCGGCGAACTCGGCGCGCTCGCGGCGGACGTTGGCGCGTTCGCGCCGATGCTCGAGGCGGAACGGCTGACGATCGCGATGCACGCGGGCAAGGAGACTCCGACGGCGGCGTCCGTCCCGACCGTCGACGACGGGATGCCGGCCGTTGTCCAGCTCGCCCTGCTGGAGACGCGGATGCTCCTGCATCTTGCGCGAGGCGAGTTCAGCGCTGTCGCGAGCCTGTATGCGCGTGCCGCACGCTGGGCACCCGGCGGGGGGAGCTGCTACCTCCGGGCGTACGCAGGGCTCGCGGACATCGCACTCGGCAGGCTCGACGACGCCGTGGAGGACCTCATGAGAGGACTGGACGAGGCGAGGGGCCTGCTCGACGCGGAGGCGGTGCGCGCTCACGCGGCTGCCGCGGCCTGCGCCTTCGTGGCAGCGGGGGACTACGACGCCGTCGACGCTGTGCTCGACATCGCCTTCGCCGCGGGCGAGCCATCCCCCTTCGTGCCGGGGATCACCACGCTGTTGCTGACCTGCGCCGTGCTGGTCAACGTTCGCAGGGGGAACGCCGCAGCGGGCGAGCGCCACCTGCGGATGCTCTCCGGCATCCCCTGCGCCGAGGGGCCGCTGCCCGGCCAGTCGGCGGTCATGGCCAGGGCCCAGAGCGAGGCGGTCGCCCATCCCGGCCGTGCCGCCGCCCTGCTGAGTGCCGAAGCGCAGTCGCAGTGGGACCGCGGCAATCGTTTCGCCGCGTGCTACGCCGGTCTCGCTGCGCTCGAGATCAGCTTCGATCCGGCCCGCCTGGAAGCGACGGCGGCGTGGGTCGACGAGGTCGGCGGTGGCCTTCTGGAAGCGCGGCAGGCCTCCCTCGCGGCACTTGCCGCCCACGATGCCGGCCTGCTGATGGCGAGCATGGAACGTCTGGAAGCCTCCGGCCAGTGCGGGGCAGCACTGAGGGCGGCGCGCAAGGCCGCGATGGTGTTCGCCGAGCGTCGCGACACGGTCGGCTTCGAACAGGCGAGAGAGGCGGAGCGCCGGCTGACGGCCCGGAAATGGCCTCGGCGGATCTTCACCGAAGGGTTCTCCGCATCCGCGAGCGTGCTGAGCGATCGCGAACGGGAGGTCGCTCGACTGGTTGCGGAAGGGCACAGCAACCCTGACATCGCCGGTCAGCTGGTCTTGAGCGTCCGCACGGTCGAGAGTCACGTCCACCACATCCTTCGCAAGCTGGAGATCCCCTCGCGCCAGTTGCTGAAGTTCTATGTCGATCGCCTCTGACTCGACGCTCGTGCCCACGGAGAACGCGGTCGGACAGCACTGAACTGCCCGTCAGGCACCGCTGATTCGGCGGACACTGCCGCGGATGGCAGCGACGGTGGACGTAGCGTTGTGAGCGGTTCCGGCGGCATGCATAGCGTGCGGCAGGAACGGGCACGGTCGGGCTCGTGTCCCGGTTGCGGCCATCGCGTTCGGCCGCAGCCACCTGTTCCCCCGGGCCGCCTCGGGTAGCGGCGCGGGGGGACTTTCTCTCCGCCAAGTGCGTTGACAGTTTGAATTCTAACTATTAGAGTTCTAACTATGACAGCGAGAACCGAGCGGTTGGCCGTGCTCCTGCGCACGCTGATGTTCGCCCAGCGAGCGGCGGGGGAGGAGTGGATCCGCGAGAGCGGACTCACCCGGTCCCAGTCGTTCACGCTGGGCTACGTCGACGCCCACTCGGATCGCGGCGTGATCGGCCGCGAGCTCGCCGAGATGTCCGGAACGACGCCGGCCAGTGTCACGAGCCTTCTGCAGGGACTCGAGGACCGCGGCTACATCACGCGGGAGCCGTCGCCGACGGACTCGCGCGTGAAGCTCGTCCGGGCCACCCCGGAGGGCTCCCGGGTGATCGCAGGATTCGACGAGGCCATGTCCGCGGCCCAGGACCGCCTCTTCGCAACGCTCGACGACGCGGAGCAGGACGCACTCATCGCGCTGCTCGAACGCGTCACCGACGGTGTCGACGCGCAGGACGACGGGCCGCCACGCGGCCGCGGTCAGCGCTAGCACCGACTCCGCACTCCTCACCTTCTCAGGCTTCCAAGCCGTTCACCGGAACGGAGGTTCCACCATGTCCGAATCCAACCGCGCAACACTCGCGTCCGCGCCCATCTGGCGGGCGCTCGTCCATCTCTGCGTGCCCATGATCGCCGGCTTCTCGGTCGGCGCCGTCTACAACATCATCAACGCCGGCTTCATCGGGACGCTGCACTCCACCCCGCTGCTCGCGGCCCTGACCTTCTCGCTGCCGGTCTTCGCGCTGATCATGGCCGTCGGCGGCGTCTTCGGCGTCGGCGGCGGGACGTACGTCTCGCGGCTGCTCGGCTCGCAGGATGTCGAGGGCGCGGATGCCGACGCCGCCGCGCTCCGCATCAAGCAGGTCTCGTCGTTCACGCTGTGGGGCGCGCTGATCGCCGGCGCCGTGATCGGCGTGCTCGGCGTGATCTTCGCGGTCCCGCTGGCCGCTGCCGTCGGCGCGAGCGGGAGCGCCCTCGCCCCGACCGCGCTCTACATCGGCGCGATGTTCGGCTTCGCGCCGGTCTACGTCGCCGCGTTCGCGCTCGAACAGCTGGTTCGCGCCGAGGGCGCGGCCGTCGCCTCCATGACTGGACTGATCGCATCCACCATCGCAAACCTCGTGTTCGACGTGCTGTTCATCCTGGTGCTGAACGGGGGCGTCCTCGGCGCCGGGCTGGCGCTCGGCCTGTCCAACATCGTCACGGTCGGCTACTACGTGTGGTGGCTCAGCCGGAAGAGCGAGGCGGTCTCGCTCGCGCTGCGGCACTTCCGGGTGGACAGGGAGATGCTGAGCACGGTCTTCGGCGTCGGCGTCTCGGAGCTGCTGATGTCGTCGTTCCTGATCGTCACGACGCTCGTGATGAACTGGATAGCGATCGGCTACGGGCAGGCGCTGCTGGCGGCGATGGGCGTCGCGCTGCGCATCTCGCAGCTGCCGGAGATGCTCTGCATGGGCGTCTTCATGGGTGCCATCCCGCTGTTCGCGTACGCGTTCGGCGCCAGGGATCACGGCCGGCTGCGGCGCGCGATCACCGGGAGCGCGATCGCGATCGCGGGGATCACGCTGGTGTTCTCCGGCATCGTGTTCGCCTTCCGCGACCAGGTGTTCGCGCTGTTCAGCGCGGACCCGTCTGTGGTGGCGGACGGGACGCTCATCCTGACCGCGATGCTGGTGGCGACGCTGTTCAACGGCTTCACCGGCCTGGTGATCGCCGTCTTCCAGGCGACAGAGCAGATGCGGAACGCGACGATCATGTCCATCGCGCAGGGCATCCTGTTCCTCCCGGTGGTGCTGATCGGCAACGCGGTGCTCGGGATGACCGGCGTGATCTGGTCGATGACCGTCACCGAGCTGCTCACCTTCGGCCTCGGCGCGCTGCTCTTCGCCCGCTCCCGCCGCGCGCTCGCGACCCCCTCGCCCGAGGCCGCCCTCGTCTCCTGACCCCTCTCCCTCCGCAACAGCCGAGTACGCAGATTCTCTGCGTACTCGGCTGTTTCGGGGGCATTTTCTGCGTACTCGGGTGGTGGGGTGTGAGGGGGCTACTTGCTATTGACAAGTTTGCTTGCAAAGAGCAAGCTAAGACCAGAAAGCGACACACACATCCAGGAGGACACCATGGCCGCGACCAACATCTTCGTGAACATCCCCACCTCGGACCTCGATCGCTCCAAGGCGTTCTACGAGGCCCTCGGCTACACCATCAACCCGCTCTTCACCGACGAGAACGCCGCGTGCGTCGTGCTCGACGAGAACGTCTACTTCATGGTCCTGACCCGCGAGTACCTGGCGACGTTCACCGACAAGGAGATCATCGACCCGGCCAAGCAGGCCGGCGCGATGGTGGCGCTCTCGTGCGAGTCGCGGGAGGGCGTCGACGCCATCCTCGAGCGCGGCCTGAACGCCGGAGGGACCGAGCCGCGCGAGGCGCAGGACTACGGCTTCATGTACTCGCGCGACCTGGAGGACCCGGACGGCAACAACCTGTCCTACCTCTACATGGCGCCCGCCGCAGCCGAGAAGGGCCCGGAGGCGTACATGACCGAGCAGGGGGCCGACGCCTCGGCATCGGCCTGACGCGCATGGCCGCCCGATCGCCGCGGGGGTTCGGCCAGTACGGGGGAGTCGCCCGCGCGCTCGAGCGGGTCGGGGAACGCTGGGCACTGCTCATCGTCCGCGACCTGCTCGCCGGCGCGCGTCGCTACAGCGACCTGAAGGCCGGGCTGCCGCGCATCCCGACCAACATCCTGAGCGACCGGCTCAAGGAGCTGCAGGAGGCGGGGGTCGTCCGCCGCGTGCCGACGGTGCGCGGCGGCTACGAGCTGACGCCGCTCGGGCGGACGCTCGAGCCCGTCGTGCTGGAGCTCGAGCGCTGGGGCTGGGCGACGCTCGGCGAGCCCGGCGACGGCGAGCTGCTCACGGCGGACGCGCTCGCGGTCTCGCTGCGCGCGGCGTTCCGGCCGGACGAGGCGGAGGGGCTGCCGCCCACGGAGTACGTGCTGCACGTCGGCGAGGTCTCGATCAGCGCGATCGTCGCCGGGCGAGCTCTCGACGTGATCGCGATCGGCCCCACCGCGCTGCCGCAGCCGAACCGCCGGCTCGCCGCGATCGCCCCGCCGGACGTTCTGGAGCTGCTGGTCCCGATCGGCGGCTTCCGCGAGCTGCTCGACGGCGGGGCGGGCGACGCGGAACTGACCGTCGGCGACGACGCCCTGCTCGCCCGATTCCACCGGACGTTCCGGATCGACCCTGCGCCCGACGCGGACGCGGGGGAGTCGGCGGTGGCGTCGGTGGCGTGACGAGGCTCAGCGAAGTTCGACGTCGAGCGCGGCGACCAACGATTCGGCCGAGCGGACGACGATCACGAGGGTCCCGCGGCTGATCTCGCGATCGCCGTAGTCGACGTTCGACTTCTCGTTGATGAGCCGCCGCAGGTGAACCGAGAGTGTTCGGCCGTTCGGGCCCGCCTTGGCCAGCAGTGCGGTAGCGGCCGCATGGTCCATGGCCGCAGACCTCTCGCCGAGGTGCCGCCCGCAGATCGCATCCGCGGCGGCGATCCCGGCGAAGATGGCGGCCGATGCGATCTGGTTGCGCGGTCCGGCGATGCCGCTGTCTTCGTGCATGAGATCGATCAGCTCGGCGTTCTTCAGCCAGTCCCGTGCCTGCTGGGCTCGCTCTCGCACCTGAGTGGGTGTCATCGGGGTGGTCGGAGCTTTGCGCGCGTTCATGCGGCGGCCCTGAGGAGGGTGGCGATCGGCGTGCCCGTGATCGGAATCGCTTCCTCTCGGAGACGTTCGACGAGGGGATCGGAGCGCTCGGCCATCTCGGCCAGGCCGGAGCGGTCGATGTCGTAGATCTGCACCTCCCGGCCGCTCGCCCGATTGAGGCTGGTCATGATCTCGTCGAGCAGTGCCGTGTGCTGGTCGCTATCGAATTCGTCGGGGAACACGAGGACGATGTCCAGGTCACTCTCCAGGGTGGCATCATCCCGCGCGACCGAACCGAATATCGCTGCGGTGACCGCGTCTCCTCCTCGGCTTTGCACGAGCGCGCGGAGTCTCGACTCGAGTTCTGCCGAGGCGTCGAACAGCGCGAGGATCGGCGCGTACAGGATGTGCTCGCGGTTGATTTCGAATGTCGTCGCGTGGGAGCTGGGCCGCGCGTCGACGATTCCGAGCGCGGCGAAACGGGTGAGGATGCGAGCGGCAGTGCTGGCAGGGACCTCGGAGAGCTTGGCGAGGTGCCGCCCGCTGAGCGGTTCCGCGCGGGAGATCAGGGTCCGAAGCAGGCGCGCCTCGTGAATCCCGAGCAGTTCCCCGATCGGGGCGATGGGCGCCATGCCGTCTCCTTTTTTGATCCAAATATGGTGCAACTGTATCAATAATGGCACAATTGTGCCAATAATGGCATTCCCTTTCGGTGGCGTGATCGGGCGTGGTTGTCGCGGCGCTTCGATTGACCAGTATCCTTGCTGAATGGAACTCCGCCAGCTCGAGCACTTCGTCACCGTCGCCGAGGAGAAGCACTTCACGCGGGCCGCGGAGCTGCTGCAAATCTCGCAGTCCGGGCTCTCCGCCTCCATCCGCTCGCTGGAGCAGGAACTCGGCACCTCGCTCTTCATCCGGAGCACGCGCCGCGTCGAGCTGACGACCGCCGGGCAGGCCCTGCTCGCCGACTCGGTGCGCACCCTCGCCAGCGCCGCCGCCGCGCGGAACGCCGTCGCTGCGGTGCGCGGACTGGTGCGCGGGCGGCTCACGATCGGCGCGGAGCCGTGCCTCGGCTCGGTCGACCTGCCTGCCGAGCTCGCCTCCTTCCGCACTGCTAACCCCGGCGTCGAGGTGCGCCTGCGCTACTCGGGCTCGGTCGAACTGGTGGACGCCGTGGCCGGTGGCCGCGTGGATGTGGCCGTCGTCGTCGACACCGGGCACACCCCGGCGGGGGTCCAGCTGCGCCGGCTGAGCACGCAGGAGCTGCTCGTGCTCTGCCATCCCGAGCACCGGTTCTCGGGCGAGGAGAGCATCCCGATCGAGTCGCTGCGCGGGGAACCGCTGGTCGGCTTCCAGGACGGCTGGGGCGCACAGGCACTGACCCGGCGCGCGTTCGCCGCCGCCGGATTCGACTACCGGGCCGCGATGGAGGTCAACGACGTCCACCCGCTGCTGGATCTCGTCGGCTACAACCTGGGCGTCGCCGTGGTGCCGGCGAGCTTCGCGCGCAAGCGCCCCGACCAGCTCCGCGCGGTCGCGCTGAGCGGCGACGTGCCGTCGTGGACGGTGGCCGTCGCGGTCGCCGACGAGCCCAGCCCGGCCGCCGCCGCCTTCCTCCGCCAGCTGCAGACCGCCTGACGCGCGGCTGGCCCTGCGGCCGAGGCGCGGGCGGATGGGCCTGAAAACGAGTTGCGCCATTCGCGCGTTGTGTGGAGGATATTTACACACGACGCGAGGAGACCGCCGCGATGCCGCACCGCTCCACCGATCCCACCCTCCGCTCACTCGTCGCCGGGGTGCTCTGGCCCGGTTTCCTGGGCAGATCCGCCCCCGACTGGCTGCTGCGAGAGCTCGACGCCGGCCTCGCCGGTGCCGTCTACTTCGGCCAGAACATCGACCAGGACGACCCGGACCAGGTGCGCGGCCTGTCCGAGCGGCTGACCGTCCGGCCCAGCGTGCTGCTCGGGATCGATGAGGAGGGCGGACGCGTCTCGCGCCTGGAGACGGCGCACGGGTCGACGCTGCCGAGTGCCGCGCAGCTCGGCCGCGTCGACGACACCGCCGTCACCCGCGCGGCCGGCGCGGAGCTCGGCCGCCGCGTGCGGGCCTCTGGCGCGAACGTGACGCTCGCCCCGGTGGCCGACGTCAACACCAACCCGCGCAACCCCGTGATCGGGACGCGATCGTTCGGCGCGACGGCGGACCTGGTCGCACGCCACGTCGCTGCGACCGTCGACGGCATCCAATCGGCGGGCGTCGCGGCGTGCGCCAAGCACTACCCGGGGCACGGCGACACCGCCGTCGACTCGCACCTCGGGCTGCCGCGCGTGTCGCTGCCGCGGGAGGAGGTGGAGCAGCAGCACCTGCCGCCGTTCCAGGCGGCGATCGATGCAGGGGTCGCCGCGATCATGACCTCGCACGTCGTGGTCGAGGCCTTCGGCGACGCTCCCGCGACGGTGGACTCCCGCGTGCTGGGGATGCTGCGCGAAGGCGGCTTCACCGGCTGCATCGTGACCGACGCGCTCGACATGGCGGCGATCCGCGCGACGTACGGCTCGGGACCGGGCGCGGTCCTCGCGCTGCTGGCGGGGTCCGATCTGCTCTGCCTCGGCAACCCGTTCGATCACACCTACCCGGGCGGCGTCCCCAGCGACGAGGCCGACTATGCCGAGGTGCGGGATGCGCTGCTCGCGGCGGTGGAGGACGGCGCGCTTCCGGTGGCCGTCCTCGAGCGGGCGGCCGCTTCGGTCCGAGCACTCTCCGAGCGGGTGGTCGCGCTCGCCGCCGCCGCTGGACCGGCGGAGGGGTTCGACGCCGCCGCCGTTGTGCGCGCCGCGATCGCCGTCCACGGGTCTCCCGCGCTGGGAGAGCGGGAGGCGGTGCTGCTCGACCTGCGCGACCGCGCGAGCGGCGTGGTCGGGTCGGCGGCGGAGCCGTTCGCCGCGGCGTTCGGTGCGCGTCGCATCCAGGTCGGGCCGCTCGGCGGGCGGGATGTCGTCGGTGCGGTGTCGGACGCGCTCGGCGCCGTCCCGCCCGGTGCTCAGGCGATCGCGCTGGTGGATGCTGTCCAGGCCGGCGGTCCCCAGCGGCGTGCCCTCGGGATGCTCGCGGCCGCCCGCCCGGCCGCGATCGTCGTCAACACCGGGCTGCCGGCCGTCGATGGTCTGCCGCTGAGCGGAGTGGACACCTACGGCTCCAGCCGCGTCACCGCCGAGGTCGTCGCCGCCCTCACGGCCACCTCCTAACCCCATCAACACCCTCGAGGGCGGGGGAGACCGCTACGCGGCGTTGAGGCGGGACAGCTCGTCGGGCGTGAGCTCCACGTCCACCGCCGAGACGGAGTCGCGGATCGTCTCCGGCCGGGAGGAGCCGGGGATCGGGATGACGTGCGGGCTGTGCGCGAGGTGCCAGGCGAGGGCGACCACCTGCGGGCTGATGCCGCGCGCCTGCGCCACCTCGGCGAACGGCGCGAACCGGTCGCCGAGGTCGCCCGCGGAGCTGATGCCGCCGAGCGGGCTCCACGGCAGGAACGCGATGCTGAGCTCGTCGGCGAGCCGCAGCTCCGGCTCGCTGGAGCGGAAGGCCGGCGAGAACTGGTTCTGCACCGACGCCAGCCGGCCGCCGAGGATGTCCTGCGCCTGACGGATCTGCTCCGGGTTCGCGTTCGAGATGCCGGCGAGCCGGATCACGCCGTCGTCGAGCAGGTCGCGGATCGCGCCGACCGAGTCCTCGTACGGTACCTCCGGGTCGGGGCGGTGGAACTGGTACAGCCCGATCGCGTCGCCGCCGAGCCGGCGCAGCGACGCCTTGGCCGCCTCCTTCACATACTCGGGGCGTCCGTCCACGTACCAGCTGCCGTCGCCCGGGCGGAGGTGGCCGCCCTTGGTGGCGACCAGCACGCCGGAGGTGTCGCCGTCCCAGCTGCGCAGCGCCTCCGCGATGAGCTCTTCGTTGTGACCCACCTCGTCCGCGTGCAGGTGGTACGCATCCGCCGTGTCGAAGAAGGTGACCCCCTCATCCAGTGCGGCGTGGATGGTCGCGATCGACCGCGCGCGGTCCGGGCGTCCCTCGATCGACATGGGCATGCCGCCCAGGCCGATCGCCGACACCTCGACGTCGCCGATTCTGCGTGTCTTCACTCGTGTTCTCCTTCCGCCCGGCTCACCAGGCGTAGTCCTCGGGGGCCGGCTTGTGGCCGGGGAAGATCTCGTCGAGCCGGGCGAGCGCCGCGTCGTCCAGCGTGACGTCGAGGGCGCGGATGCCCGCATCCAGCTGCTCCCTGGTGCGCGGGCCGATGATCGGACCGGTGACACCGGGCCGGGACAGCAGCCAGGCGAGGGCGATGTCGCCCGGTTCGTTGCCGAGCTCGTCCGCGAACGCCTCGTAGGCCTCGATCGCGTCGCGGTGCTTCGCGAGCGTCTCGGCGGCGCGGCCCTCCAGGCGGCGCTTGCCCTCGTTCTGCTTGCGGACGACGCCGCCGAGCAGCCCTCCGTGCAGCGGCGACCAGGCGATGACGCCGACGCCGTTCGCCTGCGCGGCGGGCAGCACCTCCAGCTCCACCTGGCGGGTGAGCAGGTTGTAGATGGACTGCTCGCTCACCAGCCCGAGGAAGTTCCGCCTGCGGGCCTCGGCCTGCGCGGTCGCGATGTGCCAGCCGGCGAAGTTGCTCGATCCCGCGTAGAGGATCTTGCCCTGCGCCACCGCCGTCTCCATCGCCTGCCAGATCTCGTCCCAGGGGGTGTCCCTGTCGACGTGGTGGAACTGGTAGATGTCGATGTAGTCGGTCTGCAGGCGCTTCAGGCTCGCGTCGAGCGCGCGCCGGATGTTCAGCGCGGAGAGCCGGCCGTCGTTGGGCCAGTCGCCCATGTCGCCGTACAGCTTGGTGGCCAGGACGGTGCGCTCGCGGCGGCCGTCGCCCTGCGCGAACCACTCGCCGATGATGGACTCGGTGGTGCCCTTGCCGGTGTGCTGGCCGTAGACGTTGGCGGTGTCGAAGTAGTTGATGCCGGCGTCGTGGGCGGCATCCATGATCTCGAAGGAATCGTCCCGGCTCGTCTGCGGACCGAAGTTCATGGTGCCGAGGACGAGGCGGGAGACTTTCAGGCCGGAACGGCCGAGGTGCGTGTACTCCATGACTTCACCCTCCGCCGGGTGGAGTCAGATGTCCAACAGGAAGTGTGGATGGGATTGTGCGGCCGCCTGGATGAATCGGCCCGCCGCGCGGATCACCTCGTCCGCCGCCGCCAGGTCCGGCCCGCCCATGAATCCGTGCTCGGCGCCGGGGACGACCCTCAGCTCGGCGCGGATGCCCGCGGCCGCGCAGCGGTCGACAAGACGGCGGGCGTCGGGGAGCAGCGAGTCGAGCGAGCCGACGGCCGCGAACACCGGAGGGAGGCCGGAGACGTCGGCGGCGAGGTCGGGCGCGTCGGCCAGCCGGCCGGCGCCGGCCCAGCGGGCGAACGCCCATTCGGAGAGCTCGCGGCCGGGACCGCCGGGGAGGTCGTCGTCGTAGCCGGCCAGGGTGAGGTCGACGTTCGGGTTGCTGAGGACGAGCGCGTCGGCGGGTGCGGCCGAGCCGCCCGCGGAGGCGGCGGCCCGCGCGGCCGCGACGGCGACCGAGCCGCCCGCGGAGTCGCCCCAGAGCACGACGCGCGCGGCGCCGTCCTCGCGCAGCAGGGCGGTGGCCGCGACCGCGTCGTCCGCGGCGTCGGCGAGCGTCGCCTCGGGGGCGAGCCGGTAGCCGACCGACAGCACGGTCACGCCGAGGATGCCGGCGATGCGGCGGCAGTAGCCGTCTTGCAGTTCGACGTCGCCGAGGACGCCGTAGCCGCCGTGCAGGAAGGCGACGGCCGTGCCGGGCAGGCCGGGCTTCGGCCTGCGCGAGGGCCGGTACCGGCGCACCGGGATCGCGCCGAGCGCGGCGTCCTCGACGGTTCCGTCGAACGGGAGCCGCGGTCGCGCCGCCGCGCGGGCTGCGGCGTCGCTGCGCAGGCGGCTGATGTCGGGTTCGGTCACGGGGACTAGCATCCCAGCATGCGCGAAGTGATCGACACCATCCACCGGCTGGACGCGGCGCGCGCCGGCAACGCCTACCTCGTGGACGCTGGCGACCGCTCGGTGCTCGTCGACACCGGCCTCGCCTCCGGTGCGGAGAAGGTCGTCGCGGAGCTCGCGGCCGCGCGCATCCCGCCGGTGACGGACATCGTGCTCACGCACTACGACCCCGACCACGTCGGTGCTGCGGCGGCCGTGCAGCGCGCCACGGGCGCGACGGTGTGGCTCGGCGGCGCGGACGTGCGCATCCTGCGCGGCGACGCCCTGCCGCCGACGCGGACCCGCCGCGCGATGCTGCGCGTGCGGTGGCTCGGCCGCCCGGAGCTTCCCCGGCTCACCGAGCTGCCGGACGACGCGGAGACCGAGATCGTGCCCGGCCTCGTCGCCGTCCCCGGCGCGGGTCATACGCCGGGCCACCACATCGTGCGCTGGCGCGGTGCGGCGTTCATCGGGGACGCGGCCCGGGTCTCCGGCGGCCGCCTCGTGCACTTCCCCGGCTTCCTCATCTCCGACCGCGCCCGGGCGGACGCGACCATCCACGCGATCGAATCCTGGCGCCCGCACCTCATCCTCCCCGGCCACGGCGCCCCCGACCGGCTCACCCCCGCGTCGCCCGCCTAGCCAGGCCCGCGAGCACAGGAAAACGGTCGCGAGCCGGGCGGTTTCGCGAGGTTTTTCCTGTGCTCGGCGGCCTGCCATAGCGCGGGCGAGCCGGGCGGGGCGCGTCAGAGGGAGAGGGCGGCCTCGAGCTCGGGGTCGGTCGGCTCGACGAGGTGGCGGCCGTCGGGGAAGACGATGACCGGGATGTTGGTGCGGCCGCTGATCGCCTGCGCGCGGTCCGCCTCCTCCGGGCGCGCGACGAGGTCGATGTACTCGTAGTCGACGCCGATGCGGTCGAGGAGGGCCTTGGAGCGGATGCAGTCGCGGCACCAGTCGGCGCCGAACATGGTCACTGTGTCGAACGAGTCGGTCATCCCGCCAGCCTAAGCGGGGCCTCCTGAACGGATGATCAGCGCGGCGCTGTCGCGGGTCGGCTCGATCAGGCGGGCGTTCGCGCCGTCCACATCGCGCGCCCACGCGAGCGCGGCCCCCGGCGACCTGCCGTGCCGGGTGTGCCGGTCGACGAGGCGGCGCACGCGCTCCTCCTCCGGCGCGTCCGCGAACCAGGCCTCGGCGAGCAGCGGTCGCACCGCGGACCAGGGCGCGCCCGGAGCGAGCAGGTAGTTGCCCTCCGCCAGGATCAGACGCGCGGACGGCTCGATGGCGATGGCTCCGGCCACCGGCTCGTCCACGGTCCGCTCGAAGCCCGGCGCGTAGACGGTGTGGTCGAGCTCGCTCTGCAGCCGGTTCAGCAGGGCGACGAAGCCCCAGCCGTCGAAGGTGTCGATCGCGCCCTTCCTGTCGCGGCGCCCGAGGGCGTCCAGGGTGGCGTTCGCCAGGTGGAAGCCGTCCATCGGGAGGTGCACGGCGAGCGGTGCGCCCGCCAGCTCGCAGGCACGACGCGCGACCGCGCGGGCGAGCGTCGTCTTGCCGGAGCCGGGGCTGCCGGCGATGCCGACGATGGTCCGGCCGCCCGCTCCGACCAGCCCGAGGGCACGGCGGGCCAGCGTGTCGATGTCGGGGGAGGTCGCGATCACCCGTCCATTCTGGCCCGCGCCGTCCTGTCGGTGGTCGGGACGAGGCTGGCCGCATGACCATCGCCGTGACAACGCCCACCGGAAACGTCGGCCGCCACCTGCAGCGCCTTGTCGTGCAGGCGGGGGAGCGGCCCCGCGTGCTCGTCCGGGATCCGGCCCGGCTGGATGACGACGTGCGCGACCTCGTCGACGCGGTGGCGACGGACCAGCTGGATGCGGACTCCGTCGTCGCCGCGACCGCGGGCGTCGACGCCGTCTACTGGGTGGATCCGCCCAACCGCCTCGACGACCCGCTCGACGGCTACCGCCTGGCCACGGACGCGCTCCTCGCGGCCGTGCGCGAGAACGGCATCCGCCGGGTCGTCTTCCAGTCGAGCGCGGGCGCCGAGCGCCGGCACGGGGTGGGCGAGATCGACGGCCTGGCCGCGACGGAGACCGCGCTCGACGCGGCGCGCGTCGACGTGACGCACCTGCGCTGCGGCTACTTCTTCTCGAACCTGCTGTTCGACCTCGACGCGCTGCGCGACGGCGTGATCGCCACGGCCTTCGACGTCGACGCGCCGATGCCGTGGGTCGCGCCGGAAGACATCGCGGCCGTCGGCGCGGTCCGGCTGCTCGACCGCTCCTGGACCGGCAGGCACGTACAGGCCGTGCACGGCCCGGAGGACCTCTCCTTCCGCGACGTCGCCGCGATCGTCGGCCGCGCCACGGGCCGCCCGATCGAGGCCGTCCAGCTCAGCGACGACGACGTGCGCGCGACGCTGACCGCCACCGGGATGACGCCCGCCCAGGTGGAGGCGCTGGCCGGGATGACGGCGGGCATCCGCGACGGCTACACCCCGGAGAACCCGCGCGACTACACCACGACAACGCCGACGCGGCTCGCGGGCTGGGTGCAGGCGAACCTGGTGCCGTCGCTGGGGTGAGGGGACGCAGCGCTGGGGAGGTCCGTCAGCGCGACGGCTCGTACCGCACCGGCGCGTAGTGCCGTGCGACCAGCGCCCGCAGCGTCTCCAGGTCGCCGTCGATGAGGCCGACGGCGCGGGCCTGGACGAGGGCGTTGCCGAGAGCCGTCGCCTCCACCGGGCCGGCCAGCACCGGCAGGCCGGAGCGGTCGGCGGTCGCCTGGCAGAGCAGGGCGTTGCGGGCCCCGCCGCCGACGATGTGGATGGTGTCGACGGGGACGCCGGAGAGCTCGGCCGCGCGACGGACCGTGTCGGCGAAGGCCTGGGCCAGGCTCTCGATGATGACGCGGACGGTGCCTGCTGGGCTCGCCGGGCCGCGCCTCCCGTGCTCGGCGAACCAGCCGGCGATGCGGCCGGGCATGTCGCCGGGAGCCAGGAAGCGGGGGTCGTCGGCGTCGATCAGGTCGGTCGGTCGGGGCAGGGCCGCCGCCTCGCCGAGCAGGCTCTCCAGCGTGACCGGCAGGCCGCGGCGCTGCCACTCGCGCAGCGACTCGCTAAGAAGCCAGAGGCCCATCACGTTGTGCAGGTAGCGCACGCGGCCGTCCACGCCGCCCTCGTTGGTGAAGTTCGCGGTGCGGGAGTCGTCGGTGAGGACGCGGTGCTCCAGCTCGACGCCGACCAGGCCCCAGGTGCCGCACGAGATGTAGGCGGCGCGGGACGCGTCCATCGGGACGGCGACGACCGCCGAGGCCGTGTCGTGCGAGCCGACGGCGGTGACGGCGGGACCGGCTCCCGCGAACGGCAGGTCGGCCGCGAGCGCGGGGAGCAGGCGGCCGGTCTGCGTGCCGGCGTCGACCAGCGGAGCGAACCGGTCGCGCGGCAGCCCGAGGCGCCGGATGAGCGCGTCGTTCCAGGAGCCGTCCGCGGCGAGCAGGCCGGTGGTGGAGGCGTTGGTCCGCTCGGCATTCTGCTCGCCCGTGAGCCAGTAGGCGATCAGGTCGGGGATGAGCAGGAAGCGGTCGGCGGTGGACAGCGCGCCGCGCTCGGCGTCGACGGCCAGCTGGTAGAGCGAGTTGAACGGCAGGAACTGCAGGCCACCCTCGCGGTACAGCTCGGCGGGGTCCACGGCGGCGTGGACGAGCTCGACGCCCTTCGCGGTGCGCTCGTCGCGGTAGTGGTAGGGCTCGCCGAGCAGGCGACCGGAGCCGAGCAGGCCGTAGTCGACGGCCCACGAGTCGACGCCGATGCTCGCCAGCTCCGGCTCGTCGCGGGCGACGGTGCCGAGGCCGGACAGCACGCTCGCGTACAGGCCGGTGACGTCCCAGTGCAGGGCGGAGCGGTCGCCCTCCCAGACCCGGACGGGCGTGTTCGCGAACCGCGCCGCCTCGGTCAGCTCCAGGGTGTCGGCGCCGACGCGCGCGTGCATGACGCGGCCGCTCGTCGCGCCGAGGTCGACGGCCGCGACGGCGCCGCTGCGGCCGCCGCGACCGCCCCGCCCCACCCCGCTCATCGCAGGAAGGCGGCGGCGACGCCCGCGTCCACGGGGATGTGCAGCCCGGTCGTGTGGTCCAGGTCGCTCGTGCAGAGCACGAACACCGCGTTCGCGACGTGCTCCGGCAGCACCTCGCGCTTCAGCAGGGTGCGCTGTGCGTAGTACTTTCCGAGCTCCTCCTCCGGGACGCCGTAGACAGCGGCGCGCTTGGCGCCCCAGCCGCCGGCGAAGATGCCGGAGCCGCGCACGACGCCGTCCGGGTTGATGCCGTTGACGCGGATGCCGTGGTCGCCGAGCTCGGCGGCGAGCAGGCGCACCTGGTGGGCCTGGTCGGCCTTCGTCGCCGAGTACGCGATGTTGTTCGGGCCGGCGAAGATCGAGTTCTTCGAGGAGATGTAGACGATGTCCCCGCCGAGCTTCTGGTCGATGAGGACCTTCGCGGCCGCACGGGAGACCAGGAAGGAGCCCTTGGCCATCACGTCGTGCTGCAGGTCCCAGTCGGTGGTGGTCGTCTCCAGCAGCGGCTTGGAGATGGACAGGCCCGCGTTGTTGACGACGAGGTCCAGGCCGCCGAACTGCAGGAGCGCAGCGGCGATGGCCGCGTCGATCGCCTTCTCGTCTGTGACGTTCGCGGCGACGCCGATCGCCACGTCCGTCCCGCCGATCTCGGCGGCGGCGGCCTGCGCCTTCTCGAGGTCGAGGTCGGCGATGACGACGCACGCGCCCTCGCCCGCGAGCCGGGTCGCGATCGCCTTGCCGATACCGGACGCGGCACCGGTGACCAGGGCGATCCGGCCGGCGAGCGGCTTCGGCTTGGGCAGCCGCTGCAGCTTCGCCTCCTCGAGCGCCCAGTACTCGATGCGGAACTTCTCCGCCTCGTCGATCGGGGCGTAGGTGGACAGCGACTCGGCTCCGCGCATCACGTTGATCGCGTTGATGTAGAACTCGCCGGCGACGCGCGCGGTCTGCTTGTCCTTGCCGTACGAGAACATGCCGACGCCGGGGATGAGGACGATCGCCGGGTCCGCGCCGCGGATCGCGGGGGAGTCCGCGGTCGCGTGCCGGTCGTAGTACGCCTGGTAGTCGGCGCGGTACTGCTCGTGCAGCTCCTCCAGCCGGGCGATCGAGTCCTCGATGGAGGCGTCGGCCGGCAGGTCGAGCACGAGCGGCTTGACCTTGGTGCGCAGGAAGTGGTCGGGGCACGAGGTGCCGAGCGCGGCGAGCCGCGGGTGCTCGGCGGAGGCGAGGAAGTCGAGCACCACGTCCGCGTCGGTGAACGAGCCGACCTGCGGCTTGTCCGTGGAGGCGATGGCGCGCAGGTGCGGCGCGAGCGCGGCGGCCTTGGCGCGGCGCTCGGCCTCGGGGAGCGCTGCGTAGCCGTCGAGGGCCGGGCCGAACGGCTCCGGGCGGCCGTTCGCTTCGATGTAGTCCGCCGCGGTCTGGATGATCCACAGCGAGTTGGCCTCGGCCTCCTCGGAGGTGTCGCCCCACGCCGTGATGCCGTGGCCGCCCAGGACGGTGCCGATCGCGTCCGGGTTCTGCGCCTTGATCGCCGCGATGTCGAGGCCCAGCTGGAAGCCGGGACGCCGCCACGGCACCCAGACCACCGTGCCGCCGAAGATCGTCTTCGTCAGCTCCTCGCCGTCCGCCGCTGTCGCGATCGCGATGCCGGAGTCCGGGTGCAGGTGGTCGACGTGCGCCGCATCCACCAGGCCGTGCATGGCGGTGTCGATGGACGGGGCGGCGCCGCCCTTGCCGTGCAGGGTGTAATCGAACGCGGCGACCATCTCGTCCTCGCGCTCCACGCCCGGGTAGACGTCCTGCAGGGCGCGCAGCCGGTCGAGGCGGAGGACGGCGAGCCCGGCCTCCGTCAGCGTGCCGAGGTCGCCGCCGGAGCCCTTCACCCAGAGCAGCTCGACCGGCTCACCGGTGACCGGGTCGGTCTCGGTGCCCTTGGCGGACGTGTTGCCGCCGGCGTAGTTGGTGTTCTTCGGGTCGGACCCGAGGCGGTTCGAGCGGGCCAGCAGGGCCGCGACGGTCTCGTTCGTCATGATGCGTGGTGTTCCTTCTGCGCGGGATTCAGGAGTGGGGTGGATGCGGTGGCGGGGCCTCAGGCGCCCCAGCCGGCCTGCGTGCCGCCGACGCGCTCGGCCTCGATCTTCTGCTGGTAGCCGGAGGCCTTGTAGGCGGCCATCGGATCGGCGGGGAGGCCGCGGGACTCGCGCCAGGCGGCGAGGTCGGCGCGCACGTCGGTGTTGAACGCGTCCATGAAGACGGTGTTCGCGGCGAGGACATCGTTCGCGCGCTGCGCGGCGTCGAGCGCCTCGGTGTCCACCAGGAGCGCCTTCGCGGTCGCCTCCTGCACGTTCAGGACGGAGCGGATCTGGCCGGGGATCTTCGCCTCCAGGTTGTGGCACTGGTCGAGCATGAACGCCACGTCCGGGTTGGCGTAGCCGCCGCCGCGGATGACCTCGAACACGATCCGGAACAGCTGGAACGGGTCGGCCGCGCCGACGATCAGGTCGTCGTCGGCGTAGAAGCGGCTGTTGAAGTCGAACGAGCCGAGCTTGCCGAGGCGGAGCAGCTGCATGACGATGAACTCGATGTTGGTGCCCGGCGCGTGGTGGCCGGTGTCCAGGCAGACCATCGCGCGCTCGCCGAGGGCGGCCGTCTGCACGTAGCTGGTGCCCCAGTCCGGGACGTCGGTGTGGTAGAACGCCGGCTCGAAGAACTTGTACTCCAGCACCAGGCGCTGGTCGTCGCCGATCCGCTCGTAGATCTTCTGCAGGCTGTCGGCGAGCCGGTCCTGGCGGGCGCGCAGCGAGTCCTGGCCGGGGTAGTTGGTGCCGTCGGCGAGCCAGATCTTCAGGTCGCGCGAGCCGGTCTCGTTCATGACGTCGATGCACTCGAAGTGGTGGTCGATCGCCTTCTGGCGGATCCGGTCGTCGTGGTGCGTGACCGAGCCGAACTTGTAGTCGTCGTCCTGGAAGGTGTTCGAGTTGACCGTGCCGAGCTCGACGCCGTTGTCCTCCGCGTGCTTCTTCAGGTCGGCGTACGAGTCCACCGTGTCCCACGGGATGTGCAGCGCGACGGTGGGCGCGAGGCCGGTGTGCTTGTGCACCTGCGCGGCGTCCGAGATCTTCTCGAACGGGTCCCGCGCGGTCCCTGCGGTGCCGAACACCTTGAACCGGGTGCCGGAGTTGCCGAACGCCCAGCTGGGCAGCTCGATGGCCTGCAGCGCGAGCTGGTCGCGGATCGGGTCGGTGAGAGTCATGATCCTGCTTTCTGTGGTGTCGTGGTCAGGCGCGCGCGTCTTCGCGCTCGCGAGCGGGGGAGAGGGGCGCAGCACCGTAGCGCTCCGCCTCGATCTGGCGCAGCGACTTGCCCTGCGTCCGCGGGGCCCAGATCGCGCCGATGAGCAGCGCGACGACGAGGAAGGCGATCAGGATGAGGCCGACGGTCGGAACGCCGGAGCTCGCCAGCAGCACGGGGAAGACCGAGCTCAGCAGGCCGACGGCGATGCGCGCGGCGAAGAACAGCACGCCCTGCGCGCTCGCGCGGTACGGCGTCGCGAACAGCTCGGCGGTCCAGACGCCGTAGAACGCCTGCGCTCCGATGCCCGCCGCAAGGCCCCAGGCGATCGCGAAGGTGAGCAGGGTGGGCAGGCCGGGAGGCGCGAACACCAGCGCGACCCAGGCGAGGATCCCGAGCACGGCGCCGATCACGTAGAGCACGCGGCGCGACATCCGGTCCGCGAGCAGCATGAAGCCGAAGTACGTGGCGAGCACGGTGCAGCCCCAGACGAGCACCTGCAGGAGGTCCTGCTCCACGGCGCTGTGCACGCCCGCGGCCTCGTAGACGCGCGGCATGAAGATGCCGGCCTGGCCGGCGACGAGGTTCCAGAAGCCGTAGACGCCGAAGAGGAAGAGGAGCGCGGTGATGTTCACGCGCTTGGAGAACAGGGCGCGCATCCCGCGGCCGGACTCGGCGGTCGAGACCGCGCCCGTCTTGACGTCCGTCCACAGCTTCGACTCGGGCAGGCCCTGCCGGACCCACCAGACGATCGCGGCGACGACGAACAGGTGGAAGAAGATGATGCGGCTGCCGAGCAGGCCGAGGGGTGCGAGCGCGGCCGCGAGGGCGAAGCCGACGAGCGGGCCGATGGACCAGGCGAGCTGCGCCATGCCGACGTGCTTGCCGCGCGCGTGGTCGGGCGCCTGCTCGGCGATGTAGGTCCAGGAGGCGGGGACGCCGGCGCCGACCGCGATGCCGGTGATGAGGAACGCGGCGAACAGCATCCCCGCGTTCACGGCGAAGACGGCGAGCAGCACGCCGAGCATGTAGAGCAGCAGGTCGTAGGTGTAGATGAACTTGCGGCCGAGGCGGTCGGTGAGCGGGCCGCCGAGGATGGCGCCGATCGCCGCGCCGCACGCGTTGGCGCTGAAGGCGGCGAGGATGCCGACGAAGCCGTCGGTCAGGTGGAACTGGGTCTGCCAGAAGCCGAGGCTGGTGGCGATCGCGATGATCGAGCCCGACTCGATGTAGTTCGACATGGCGACCGAGGTGGTGGCTCGCCAGCCCGTGGTGTTGCTGCTTCCGACTCTCATGTCGTCAGGTGTTCCTCACTGTTGCTTCGTTGCGGTGTTGCGGTTGTGTGGTGGTGCGGTGCGCATCCGGGCGGATGCGCGGGTCACTCGAGGTGGAAGTACTCCGTCAGCCGGTTCATGGTGCTGTCCGGCGCCGACTCCTCGGCGAAGAACTCGGCCATGCCCGCCTGCCAGCGGGCGTTGACCTCGCGCTCGTCCATCGCAGCGACGGCGGCGTCGAAGTCGTCCGTCTCCAGGTAGCCGACGACGAGGCCCTTCTCGCGGTCGAGGAAGAGCGAGTAGTCGTGCCAGCCGGTCTCGCGGAGCGCGTCGAGCATCTCCGGCCAGACGGTCTCGTGAGCGGCGAGGTAGTCGTCGACGCGCTCGGGCTTCAGCTGCATGGTGAAGCAGACCCGGCGGGATGCGCTGGCGCTCACGAGAACTCCTTTGGTCGAATGAATCGTTTCAAAGCTAGCAGCAGCGCCGCGATGCCGCAAGCCGCGACCGGGACAGGGACGGACGGGCGCGGCCCGCGAGCGCGGGTCAGACGGCCGCGGCGGCGCGGGACGAGGAGCGGCGGACGACGAGCTCCGGCACGAAGCGGACGTGCTGGTGCACGTGCGGTGCTGCGGCGTCCACATCCTCGATCTCGCGGAACAGCAGCTCGCCTGCCGCGTAGCCGATCTCGCGGCGGGGCTGGCGGATGGCCGACAGTGGCACCGCCGCCGTCGCCGCGAAGTCGATGTCGTCGTAGCCGATCAGGGCGACGTCGTCCGGGACGCGCAGGTCGTGTGCGACGAAGCCTTGCAGCAGGCCGAGGGCGAGCAGGTCGTTGGCCGCGAAGACGCCGGTCGGCCGGTCCGACGCGTCCAGCGCTGCCAGCGCGTCCGCCGCCTCCCGGCCGCGGCGCGCATCCAGTGTCTCGACGGGAAGGTGGACGAGCTCGACGTCGGCGCCGGACTCGGCGACGGCCTTGTGCGCGCCCTCGAGCCGGTCCCGGATCTGCTGCAGCGAGTCCGGGCCGCCGACGAACGCGATCCGGCGGTGACCCTCGTCGATGAGGTGGGCGACGGCGAGCCGGCCGCCCTCGACGTCGTCGACGGCGACGGAGCAGGCCTCGACGTCCGAGGCGACGCGGTCCACCAGCACGGCCGGGATGCCGTGCTCGCGCAGCCGCTCGACCTCGGACTGCGCGTCCCCGATCGGGGCGAGCAGGACGCCGCGCACGCGCTGCTGCTCGAACGCCGCGAGCTGCTGCCGCTCCCGCTCGTGCAGGTTGCCGCTGTTGCCGAGCTGGATGGAGTAGCCGCGCTCCAGGGCGAAGCCCTCTGCGCCGACGTAGAGGTCGGTGAAGAACGGGTTGGCGACGTCCATGACGACCATCGCGATCGCGCGGCTCGCGCCGGCGCGGAGCTGCCGGGCGGACTCGTTGCGCGTGAAGCCGAGCCGGGCGATGGCCTCCTCGACGGCCCGGCGCGTCGGCTCCGCGACGATCTCCGGCCGGTTCAGGACGTTCGACACGGTGCCGACCGCGACGCCGGCCAGGGCCGCGACATCCTTCACGCTCGGGCGCTTCGCCGCCACAGCCACCCCTCTCGGTATCTCGGATCGACCTTACCCGGTGCCGAGGGGCACGTCGTCGTCCTCATCCCGGGAGATGAGGGCGACGCGCGCCCCTCGGCAGCGGTCGGCGGGTGCCGGCTACCCGGCGAGGGTGAAGGTGGCGGAGAGGGCGGCGGTCGCGGCGTCGCCCACGGTCACCCGGTAGCCGCCAGGGGCGGTGACCCAGGCGCTCGCGGCGGTGCTGTAGTAGGACAGTGGACGGTCGACCGAGGTCGGGTCGATCGTCAGCGAGACGCGCTTGCTCGCTCCCGCGCCGAGCGTCACCGTGTCGAACGCGACCAGCCGCGAACCGGGCTCACCGGCGGAGGCGGGCAGTGTCAGGTAGACCTGCGGCGTGGTGGACGCCGTCTTCGTCCCCGTGTTGCGCACCGTGAAGGAGACGGTGATCGGCGTGCCCGCCTTGTGCGCAACCGCCGGCGAGAGCTGCAGCTTGCTGTACGAGAAGCTCGCGTACGACAGGCCGTAGCCGAACGGGAACAGCGGCTCGATGCCTGTGCTCTGGTACCACTTGTAGCCGATCGCGAGACCCTCGCTGTAGCTGACCTGGCGGATCGACTTGTCGCCGGCCGCGCGGGTCGGCGAGCCGTTCACGAGTCCCGGGTACTGCGCCGGGGTGGTCGTGGGGGTGTCGGCGAGCGACCTCGGGAAGGTGATCGGCAGCTTGCCGCTGAAGTCGGCGTCGCCGTAGATCAGCCGGGCCAGCGCCGTGCCGCCCTGCTCGCCCGGGTACCAGGCCTGGATGACGCCCTTCACCGAGGCGAGCCACGGCATGTCTGTCGCGCTGCCGGTCTCGAGCACGGCGACCGTGTTCGGGTTGGCGGCGGCGACGGCCGAGATCAGCGCATCCCCGTTGCCGTCGAGCGAGAGCGACGTGCGGTCCGCCCCCTCGCCCTGCACGGTGTAGCCGAACACGATCGCGACGTCCGCCTTCGCGGCGGCAGCGGCGGCCGCAGCGGGGTCGGAGCCGTTGTCGAAGGTCACCGTCGCGCCGACCATGGCGGCGCGCCCGGTGATCGCGTCGAGCGGTGCGACCACGTTCGGGCACGCGGTCGCCGGGCCGAAGTTGTGGATGGCGCACACGGTCGCGGCGCTGACGCCGTTCGTCGCGGTCTTCGACGCGGTCGCGCCGATCACGGCGACGGTCTTCGCCTCCTTCGTCAGCGGCAGGATGCCGTCGGCGTTCTTGAGCAGCACGGAGCCCTTCTCGGCGATCAGCTCGGCGACGCGCTTGTTCGCGTCCGTGGAGGCGGACGTGCTCGGCGTCGCGGGCAGAGCGTGGTCGAACAGGCCGGTCTTGATGTACGCGGTCACGACGCGCGACGCCGCGGCGTCGATCTGCGCCATGCTCACCGAGCCGTTGTCGAGGGCGGCGCGGACGTTGGCGGGCGTGTAGTAGATCGGCCGGTTGAGCTCCTGGTCGAGCCCGGCGTTCAGCGACGGGGCCGTCGAGTGCACCGATCCGAAGTCGGAGACGACGTAACCGCCCCACCCGGTTTCGTTCTTGAGCAGGTTGGTCAGGATCGGGTTCTCGCACGCATAGACACCGTTCACCTGGTTGTACGAGCACATCACGCCGGCGGGGTCGCCTTTCGCAACGGCGACCTGGAACGCCAGGTCGTAGACCTCGCGGAGCGTCCTGCCGTCGATGTTCGAGGAACTGGTCTGGCGGTCGAGCTCCTGCTCGTTGGCGATGTAGTGCTTGAGCACGGACATCACCGGCTCGGTCGGGTTGCCCTTCTGGATGCCCGTCGTCTGCGCGGCGGCCAGGTCTCCGCTCAGCAGCGAGTCCTCGCCGAAGGAGTCGGTGATCCGGCCGTCCAGCGGCGTGCGTCCCGACAGGATCTGCGGCGAAAGCAGCCCGTTGAGGCCGGAACGGAAGGCCTCGTCCGCCTGCGCCTTGCCCTTGGCGTACGCCAGGCCGGTGTCCCAGGAGGACGCGAGCGCGAGCTGGGCGGGGAAGATCGTGACGCCCGACGCGCCGCGGACGTAGTCCGGGCCGTCCGAGTACGCGACCTTGGGGGTGCACGGCACCTGCGCCGGGTAGCTGACGCCGTTGAAGGTGGTCTGGGTGGGGTTGTTGGCCGCCTGCTCGTCGAGCCAGCGCAGCTTCTGGTCGAGCGAGCTGGCCCGCAGCAGGAGCTGGGCGCGCTTCTGCGGCGACTTCGAGGTGTCCAGCCACGGGCATCCGGCCGGGACCTTCGATGCGGTGGATGCCGTGGCCGCGGACGTCGTCGGTCTGGGCTGGGCGAGTGCGGGACTCGCGCCGAGGGCGGCGGTGAGCAGGCCGGCTGCAGCGGCCGGCGCGATCCAGGCGCGCAGTCGCCTGCGCGTGCGGAGGTGGGTCATCTGAACTCCTCTTCGTTGAGAAAACCGGCCCGACGGGACGCCCCTGCCGACCCGCGAAGCGCAATTAATACGTTTCAATCGCAGGACGCTAGCGGAGCTCGTCTACCCGCGCAAGGGTGCATTGGATCGATTCACTCACAACCCCTCGACGCCCCGGTTCGCGAAAGGCACGTGATTGTCGCTTCTCGCACGCGAAAGCGACAATCACGTGCTCCTCGCGCGTATATGCCGGGAGGGGAATGCGGGTGCGGTCAGGCGGAGGCGGTGCTGCGGTCGGGCGCGGGGAGCGGGGTCGCGCCGTCCCGGCCGACCGTGGACTCGCGGACGACCAGGCGGGGCTGCAGCAGCACGCGGCGGTGCACGTGCGTGCCCGGCGCATCCCGCAGCTCGCCGATCAGGAGGTCGACGGCGGCACGGCCCATCTCCTCGCCCTGCATCGCGACGGAGGTGAGCGGGATCGCGCCGCCCCACGCGGCGGAGTTGTGGTCGCAGCCCATCACGGCGACGTCCTGCGGAACGCGGACGCCCGCGCTGGTCAGCTCGTTGATGATCGCCATCGCGAGCAGATCCGTGACCGCGAGGACCGCGTCCGGGCGCTCGTTCGGCGGCATCGCCGCGAGCCGCCGGCCGGCGTCCGCGCCGCCCGGCGGGTCGAGGTCGACGGTGTCCAGCTCCACGAACTCGACGCCGCCTCCCGCCTCGGCCACCGCCCGGCGGGCGCCCTCGCGGCGCTGGTGCACGGGCTGGTAGTCGTCTCGGGCCGCGACGAACGCGATGCGCCTGCGGCCGAGGTCGATCAGGTGCTTGGCGGCGATGTAGCCGGCTCGCTCGTTGTCGATCAGCACGCGGCACGAGTCGGTCTGCCGGGAGTCGAAGTTGACGACGACCACCGGGCGGCCGTGCCTGCGCACGCGCGCGATCTGGTCGTCCGACTCCTGCATCGGCGCGAGGATCACGCCGGAGACGCGCGCGCTGTCGAAGAAGCCGAGGTGCGCATCCTGCATCGCCAGGTCGTTGTTCGCGCTCGCGAGCTGGAGGGTGAACGCGTTGGACTGGGCGTGCGCCTGGGCGCCGCGGGCCACGTCCACGAAGAGCGAGTTGGTCAGGTCGATCACCACGAGGCCGATCGTGCGGGCCTCGCCGGAGCGCAGCGCCCGCGCGGTCTGGTTGAGCGTGAAGCCGAGCCGGTCGATGGCCGAGAACACCTTGTCGCGCGTCGCCTCGGCGACCTTCTCCGGATGGTTGAGCACGTTGGAGACCGTGGCGACGGACACCCCGGCCAGCTCCGCGACGTGGTGCATGTTGGGCGGCCCCGAGGCGCCGTCCTTGCTCCCCCTTCGTTGGACCATGTCGATCATCCTAGGGCGACGGGCGCGCGCACGATCGCCGGACCGGCGTGCTCGCCGTCGGCGGTCGTCAGCACCGTGCCCGGCGGGACCTCCACCGTCAGCACGCCGTCCCTGACCGCGACGACGATGTCCCCGTCCGGTGCGGGCACGCGGGCCTCCGCCCACTCCAGATCGCCCAGGTGCGGCTCGACGACGAACCGCCGCCAGCCGTCGGCGAGGGGGCGCAGCCCGAGCACCGCGTCGGGGAGCAGCGCGGCGGGCCCCGAGGACCAGGCGTGGCACAGGCTCTTGCCGAACGGCCGCCCGTACATCGCGTACGGAGAGCCGTCGCCGTCGGCGAACTCCTCCCAGAAGGTGCGCGCGTCGTTCTCCAGCATCCCGCCCCAGAGCGAACGGATGCGCCGGACCGCGCCGTCCCGATCCCCCAGCTCGATGAGCGCGCGCAGGAAGAAGCCGGTCATGAACGGAGTGCCCGCGCGCTCCGTGCGCTCCAGGAGCCCCCGCACCGCGGGATCGTCCGGGCCGCTCAGCCCGGCGAGCACAGCGAGGAAGGCGGGGTAGGCGGACGGCTCGGAGCGGCCGTCGGCGTACGTCCGCCAGCCGCCGTCCGGCGTCCTGCCGACGCGCTGCAGCGTCTCCCGCACCGTCGCGGCCAGCGCCTCCCAGCGGTCGGCGCCCGGGTGGCCGGCGGTGCCGAGCACGTGCGCGGCCGAGGTCAGCGCCCAGTGCCACAGCAGCTGCAACGCGGTGGGATCGCGGGTCGGGTCGACGTCGACGCCCCAGTCCAGGAACACCAGCTGGAAGTCGTCGTCGGTGCCGGCCGGTCGCAGCAGACCGTCGTTCCCGGCGTGCCGGGCGAGGTCCGCGGTGAACGCGTGGATGTGCTCGGCCTCGGCCAGCAGGTACGCGTCGGCGTCGAAGGAGCGGGCGAGGAAGCCGGTTGCGATGAGCCACCACAGCGAGTAGTCGGCGATGCCGTTCACGTAGCCGGACCGCGGGCTGCCCAGCGCGACGAGGCTGTCCTGCACGATGCCCGCGTCGCCGAAGGCGTAGCCGTTCGCGAGCGTGTTGAGCGCCTGGTCGCCGATCCACGGCATCCGGTCGCGTTTGATGCCGTCGAGCATGAGACCGTGCATGCACGTGCGGAGCGTGACGGCGCTCGTCCGCCAGATCCTGGTCAGCGTCTCGTCCGAGCAGGCGAACGACCCGGCGCGCTCGACGGGATGCTCGTACGCCTCGACGGCGACGTCCTCGACGCCGTCCGCGTCGATCCGGAGGAACCGGAAGCCGAGCGCGTGCTCGGTCGTCCAGCGGCCGTCGGGCAGGCGGCGCACGTCGTGCCGGGTCTCCTGGTCCCCGGCGGCGGCGTGCGCCTCCTGCACCGACTCGCCGGAGGAGACGACCGGTGGGGTGGACGCGCGGAAGACGGGGCGGCCGAGCACCGGAGCGTCGAGCATCCACAGTCCGTCGCGCAACCGCGGGCGGACGGTGACGACGGGTTCCGGGACGCGGTGCGGAGGGACGGAGGCGGCGCCCGGTACGGCGCGCGGTCGCGTCCAGCCGCCGCCAGGGACCCGCACCAGGACGTCGGCGTCGCCGTCCGTCCACAGCGCGGGCGGCTCGCCGGGCGCGCTCTCGACCACGGCCGCCGCGCCGTCGCCGACACGGAATTCGGCGGAGCGCAGCGTGTCGGCGTAGTTCGGGGCGTAGTCGACGTGCCGGTTGGCGGCGCGGCCTTCGCGCACCAGGGTGTGCAGCAGGCCGAGCTCGTACTGGTGCGGAGGATAGTGCCAGGTCATCGCGCGCCGACCGGCTCGCCGAGGCGGTGCGTTCCCGGCCGGGCCTCGACGGTCCGCCCGGACGGCAGCACGATCTCCGCCGTGCTGCCGGTGGGAACGGTCACGGTGATCTCGAACCGGCCGTCCTCGATCCGCCAGGCGACCGCCGCGGTCCCGTACGGGGTCGCCAGCGTGCGCTCCGCCCTGGTGAGGCCGCCACCGGGCTGCGGAGCCACGCGGAACCGGCGGAAGCCGGGCTCCACCGGCGACAGCCCCGCGACCGTGCCGTGCAGCCAGGCGGCGACGGAACCGAGCGCGTAGTGGTTGAACGAGGTCATCTCGCCGGGGTTCACGGTGCCGTCCGGCAGCATGCTGTCCCAGCGCTCCCAGATCGTGGTGCCGCCCGAGAGCACGGTGTAGAGCCAGGACGGGCACTCGCGTTCCAGCAGCATCCGGTAGGCCGTCTCGGTCTGCCCTGCCTTCGTGAGCGCGTCGCAGATCAGCGGCGTTCCGACGAACCCGGTGCCGATGCGGTGGCCGTTCGCCTCCACGAGGTCGCGCAGCCGCTCGCCGGCCGCGGCCAGCTCGTCGGCCTCGAACAGGTCGAAGGCGATGGCGAGCGCGTACGCGGTCTGGGCGTCGTCGATGAGCCGGCCGCCGTCGCGCACCCAGCGCTCGCGGAACGCGGCCCGCGCTGCCGCGCCGAGCGCGGTGTAGTGCGCGGCGTCCTCGTCTCGGCCGAGCTCGGCGGCGATGAGTCCGAGGGTCCGCGCGGACTCGGCGAAGTAGGCGGTGGCCACCAGGTACTTGTCGGTCTTGGCGTCCGCGGGGTCCTCTGGGGGAGCGGTGGGATCCAGCCAGTCGCCCAGCTGCATCCCCTCGTCCCACAGGTGGTCGGGGCCGGCCAGGCGGTCGACCAGGTCCACCCAGGCGCGGGCGCCGGCGTACTGGTCGGCGAGAACGGCGCGGTCGCCGTAGTGCCGGTACAGCGTCCACGGTGTGAGCACGGCGACATCGCCCCACACCGCACCCGGCTGGATGGGCGTCCACATCGGGCCGCCCGGCACGACCGGGACGTACCAGGGCACGGTCCCGTCCGGCAGCTGCTCCGCCGCGACGTCCTTGAGCCAGGACGCGAGGAACCCGGACACGTCGAAGAGGCCGGCCGCCGTCGGCGCGAACACCTGGATGTCGCCGGTCCAGCCGAGGCGCTCGTCGCGCTGCGGGCAGTCGGTGGGAATGTCGACGAAGTTGCTGCGCGTGCTCCAGACCACGTTCTCGTGCAGCCGGTCCACCAGCGGGTCGGAGGACGAGAACGTGCCGGTGCGCGCCATGTCGGAGTGCAGGATGCGGCCGACGATCTCCAGGTCGTGCAGGTCTCCGCCCCAGCCCGAGAGCTCGGCGTAGCGGAAGCCGTGGATGGTGAAGCGCGGCTCCCAGTCCAGGCTGCTGCCGTCGCCGATGTAGACGTCGGTCGCGGCGGCCTGGCGCAGCGGGCGGGTGTAGAGCTCGCCGCCCTGCAGCACCTCGGCGTGGCGCAGGGTCAGCTCGGCGCCCTCGGCGACGGCGGACGCGCGCAGCCGGATGCGGCCGGCGAAGTTCTGCCCGAAGTCGATCAGGTGCCGGCCGCCGGCCAGCGGGGTCACGCTCACCGGGCGCAGCTCGCCGGTGCAGCGGACGGGAGGGCCATCCGGCGCGACCAGCAGGGCGGTGTCGAACGGCACGGTCTCGACGGGCGTCCATCCCGCGTCGTCGAAGCCGGGACGGGACCAGCCGGGGACGCGCTCGCGGGCGTCGTAGCGCTCGCCGTCGTAGAGGCCGGAGGCGAGGATGGGGGAGGGGTGGCTGCGCCAGGCGCCGTCGGTGGCGACCGTGGTCGTCGCCCCGTCCGATGCGCGGAGCTCGAGCTGGGCGAACAGGGCGGTGCGGTCGCCGTAGAGCTCGCGGTAGCCGCCGTCGAAGCCGATACGGCCGCGGTACCAGCCGTCGGCGAGCCAGGCGCCGATCGCGTTCTCGCCGGGGACGAGCAGCTCGGTGACGTCGTAGGTCACGACGCGCAGGCGGTGCTGGTACGGGGTCCAGCCGGGGGCGAGGGCATCGTCGCCGACGCGGACGCCGTTGAGCTCGACCTCGAACAGGCCGTGCGCGGTGACGCGGAGCAGTGCGCGCTCCACCGCGTCCGCCGCATCCACCGTGAATTCGCGGCGGAGCAGGGCGGGCCGGCCGTCGGCGTCGGCCGGGAGCGGGCCGGGCGAGACGGCGGACGCGGTCCAGCCGGAGGGGTCGAGCGGGCCGGTCTCGACCTCCGCCGGCGCCGACCACTCGGAGTCCTCGCCCGCCCCGCGCACACGGACGCGGACGACCGCGAGCTCGCCGGAGCGCAGCGGCGCATCCGGCCAGGGCACGAGCACGGAGTCGGCGGAGTCGACGGACAGCACGCGTGCCGCGCCGCCGCGGCGCACCTCCACGTCGTAGCCGGACTGCGTCCAGCCCGCATCGGAGGCGGTCGTCCGCCAGCTCAGGCGCGGTGCTGCGACGCCGAGGCCGAGCGCGTTGTCGCGGCGCTCGAAGCGCGGCTGATCGACGGCGACGGTCATGGACTCCTCCTCGAGTGGATGCTCCCGGCGCGGGGCCGGGCGGGTGGTGCGGTCGGCGGATGGCCGCCGAGACCCTCGAACCATACCGCGATCTCTTAGAACGTTTCAAGCGACGTTCAGAGCCGTTGTGGCCAGTGATCACATCGTGACCATTCGATGTGTTGACACTCGCCGGGGCCGTGTGCTTTCATTCACGTTGAAACGTTCTAATCACGTTCGCGACCTCGGACGCGACCCTTTTCAAGGAGGAAAAGTGATCACAGCACACCGACGGCACCGGCGGCTCGCCGTCATCGGCGCTGTCCTGGCGGCCGGAGCCCTGGCCCTCACCGCGTGCTCCGGCAGCGGCGGGAACAGCGGCGGAGGCGACTTCACGACGCTGGGCCTCACCAGCAACGCCACCCCGAACAACACCCTCAAGGCGCTCAGCACCGCGGGCTGCCAGGCCGCCCAGAAGGACGCCCCGATCAAGACGGACGCAGACGACCAGACCCAGCACGACCAGAAGCTCCAGCTGCTCGCCGGCCAGAACGCCCTGCCGAGCATCTTCGTGAGTCCCGGCACCCCCGACCTCGCCAAGCAGTTCATCAAGGGCGGCAAGCTCGTCGACATCTCGGCCGAGCTGAAGAAGGACGGCCTCCAGGACCAGATCCTGCCGATCGCCGCCTCCACGATGCAGAAGCTGTACGGCCAGTCGGATGCCTACGCGCTGCCCAACGAGCTCAACATCGAGGGCATCTGGTACAACAAGAAGATCTTCAGCGACAACGGGATCGCCGTCCCCGGTACCTGGGACGAGCTGACCGCCGCCTCCTCGAAGCTGCTCGCCAAGGGCATCCAGCCGTTCGCGGGCGACGGCAAGGACGGCTGGCCGATCACCCGCCTCGTCGGTGCGTACATCTTCCGCGACCTCGGTCCCGACGCCCTGCAGGCCGTCGCCGACGGCAAGGCCAAGCTGACCGACGCGGACTACGTGAAGGCGGCCGACCAGGTCTCCAAGCTCGGTAAGGCGGGCGCGTTCGGCGCCGGCGTCGCATCCACCGACTACAACGGCGCGACCAACCAGTTCCTCACCGGCAAGGCCGCCATGTTCTACATGGGCTCCTGGATCCTGTCCAACTTCACCGACAAGACCCAGAATCAGATCGGCGAGGACAACATCGGCTTCATGCCGTTCCCCGCCGTCAGCGGCGGCAAGGGCAGCGTCGACCAGACCCCGGCGAACGTCGGCCAGCCGCTCATGATGAGCAAGGCCAAGTACAACTCCGGCAGCGCCGCCTGGCTCAAGTGCATCGCGCAGAACTACGGCGACGAGGTGCTCTCGAAGTCCGGTGTCGTCTCCGGCTTCAAGCTGAGCAAGGACCACTCGGACGTCTCCGCTCTCACCAAGGGCGTCCAGGACACCGTGAACAACTCGTCCTCGGCCGTCCTGTGGTTCGAGGCTCTGTTCAGCGCGAAGGCCACCACGGTGAGCCAGACCAACGGCGGATCGCTCGGCAACGGGTCGCTCTCGGGCTCCGACTTCATGCAGCAGGTTCAGACGGCGCTCGGCCAGTAGCCGGTCGACGCGAACCGTAGGAAGGTGAGGGTGCGACGGGCCCGCCCGCCGCACCCTCACCGCGCCCAGTGAGAACCCGCACCATGAACTCCGGGCTCGCAAGCCGCCGCACCGCACTGCTGCTGGTGGGCCCCGCGCGCCTCGTCTACACGGCGCTCACGCTCAGCCCGCGCGT
>NZ_JBQCGZ010000094.1:0-70454 GCF_051955155.1 Leifsonia sp. | reverse complement strand
AGGTCGCGGCGGCTTCGCACGTCGGCTGCGATCGGAACGCTGGCTCTGGTGGCATCCGTGCTCGGGGGGACGGTGGCTCTTGCGCCGTCCGCGCCGGCGCAGGCGGCGACGATTCCCACCGTCGGCTGTACGACGGACCCGGTGATCTTCAACACCGGGTACAACTCCGCCACGGACGGCCAGATCGCCGACGGCGCCGTCGATCAGCGGTGGACCGTCGCCGGCGGGGTCGACGGGCTCTACCACACGTCTACGCCGAAGACCGGCCCCTCGGCGGCCGCGCTGCCTCCCGCCGGCACCACCTACGCCCCGGCATACGCGGGCAAGGTGAACGGCCTCTGGCGGGACAGCCAGTCGGGGAAGTCGCAGTGGATCTCCGCGAACTACGCACAGTTCGCCAACCAGAGCGCGGGGGCGGGCGACTGGTATTACCGGTACCAGTTCAACCTCGACCCGAAGGTCGACCCGGCTTCGTTCCAGCTGAACATGTCGTGGCTGGCCGACAACGCCGTCGCCGGCGTGTGGGTCAACAATGTCCCTCAGACCGGTGCCAACCTTCCGCAGAGTCCCACAGACCCGTACCGTGCCGGCGGCTTCACGGCCGGTAACGAGGCCGTCACCTCCCTGGCGGGAAGCTGGCAGACCGGTCTGAACACGATCCTGGTTCAGATCAAGAGCGACGCGCCGGCCGAGGGTTTCGACGCGGAGGTCACTTCCCAGGCGCTGTGCCCGACCCTGCAGGTGCAGAAGACCGTCGATGGTCGTGTCGCTGCTGCCGACCAGTTCACGGTCACGGCTGCGGACTCGACCGGCACGGCAGTGACGTCGACGACCACCGCGGGTACCGCCACGACGGCATCCAGCACGGCGGTTCCTGTCGACTTCGGCGCCACCTACACGATCACCGACGCGATGGCGGCCGGCTCCAGCAGCCCGCTGTCCCGCTACAAGGCCACGCTGGTCTGTACGGACACAACCACCGGTCAACCGGTGACCACCTCGGGGTCCGGGCCATCGTGGACCCTGAACATCGCAACGCACGACGCCTACGTCTGCAACGTGACCAATGAGTCCCGCTCCTTCACCGTCTCCAAGACCGCGTCCGCCACGGTCGCCCACCCCGGGGACAAGGTCACCTACACGGTCACCGTGAAGAACACCGGCGGCGCCGACTACACCGCCGCCGACCCGGCCTCCTTCACCGACGACCTGTCCAAGGTCCTCGACGACGCCACCTACAACGGCGACGCCACGGGCGGCGCCACGATCACCGGCAGCACGCTCTCCTGGTCTGGGCCGCTGGCGGCCGGCGCGACCCAGACCATCACCTACTCGGTCACCGTCGACAGCCCCGACACGGGCGATGGAAAGCTGACCAACGTCGTCGTTCCCGTCGGCCCGGACGCCAGCTGCGACCCGGCCGGCTCCTGCACCACGACCACCGACGTCCAGTCCTTCTCCGTCACGAAGAAGGCGGACAAGACCGACGTGGTCCCCGGCGACACGATCACCTACACGATCACCGTGGAGAACACCGGCACGGTGGACTACACCGCTGCCGCTCCGGCATCCTTCACCGACGACCTGTCGGCGGTGCTGGATGACGCCACCTACAACAACGACGCCAGCTCCGGTGCGACCTACGCGGCACCGACGCTGTCGTGGTCCGGAGCACTCGCCGCAGGCGACACGACCACCATCACCTACTCGGTGACGGTCAACGACCCGATCACCGGAGACTCGCACCTGGACAACTCGGTCGTGACCCCGCCCGGCGGTGACTGCCCGGCCGGTTCGGACAACCCGGACTGCACGGTCCAGATCCCGTCCGGCTCCTTCACGGTCGCTAAGACGGCCTCCACGACCGATGTCACCGCCGGTGGCACGGTGACCTACACCGTCACGGTGAAGAACACCGGTTCGCGCGACTACACCGCTACGACCCCTGCCGCGTTCAGCGACAACCTCTCCGGCGTGCTGGATGACGCGACGATCACCGCAGGCCCGGACAACGGCGCCGTCGTGAACGGAAACACCCTGACCTGGTCCGGTCCGCTCGCCGTCGGCGACACCGTCACCATCAGCTACACGGTGACCGTCGACAACCCGGACACCGGGGACAAGGTTCTGAAGAACACGGTTCGCGCGACCGTGCCCGGCGGCTCGTGCGACCCGGCCGGCAGCTGCACGACCACCACCGACGTCCGCTCGTTCACCCTGACCAAGTCGTCCGCACCGGCCGGCGCGGTCAAGCAGGGCGACAAGGTGACGTACACGGTCACGGTGAAGAACACCGGCACCGCGGACTTCACCGCGGCGAACCCGGCCTCTTTCACCGACGACCTGTCGGCGGTGCTGGATGACGCGACCTACAACAACGACGCCAGCAACGGCGCGACCTATGCGGCCCCGACGCTGTCGTGGTCGGGCGCCCTGGCGGCCGGAGCGACGGTGACCATCGTCTACACCGCGACGGTCAACACGCCGGACACGGGTGATCACAAGCTCACCAACGCCGTCGTCCCCGGCAACGGAGGCTCCTGCGTCACGGGCGAGTGCACCACCACCAACCCGGTGCAGTCCTACATCGTCGCCAAGACGTCATCGGCCACCGGTGCGGTGCACCCGGGCGACACGGTGACCTACACGGTCACGGTGAAGAACACCGGCGAGGCCGACTACACGGCGGCCGCTCCCGCATCGATCACCGATGACCTGTCCAAGGTCCTCGACGACGCCACCTACGTCGCCGGGTCCGCCTCGAGCGGCGCGGTCGTCAGCGGGAACACGCTCACCTGGTCCGGTCCGCTCGCCATCGGCGCCACCCAGACGATCACCTACAAGGTGCTCGTCGGTCCGGCCGGCACCGGTGACGGCACGCTGACCAACAGCGTGACCGGTGGCGACTGCGACCCGGCAGGCAGCTGCACCACCACCAACCCGCTGCAGGCGCTCCGCCTGACCAAGACAGCGGACAAGACCGACGTGGTTCCCGGTGAAACGGTGACCTTCACGGTGACCGCGAAGAACATCGGAACGGCCGACTACACCGCGGCCGACCCGGCGTCCTTCACCGACGACATGTCGGCGGTGCTGGACGACGCCACCTACAACAACGACGCGACCAGCGGTGCGACCTACTCCGCATCGACGCTCTCGTGGTCGGGCGCCCTGGCGGCCGGCGACACGGTGACGGTCACCTACTCGGTGACGGTGAACGATCCGGACGACGGCGACAAGGTCATCAGGAACGCGGTCGTCAGCACCACACCGGGTAACGACTGCCCCGCCGGCACGGACAACGCCGCCTGCGGCGTGACCATCCCGTCCGGCTCCTTCACGGTCACCAAGACCGCGGACAAGTCCGAGGTGGTCCCCGGCGGCACCATCACCTACACGGTGACGGTGAAGAACACGGGCAAGGTGGGCTACACCGCCGCCAGCCCGGCGTCCTTCCGCGACGACCTGACCAACGTGCTGGACGACGCGACCTACAACGACGACGCGGACAACGGGGCGACCTACGCCGCTCCGACGCTGTCCTGGTCGGGTCCCCTCGCGGTCGGTCAGACAGTGAAGGTCACGTACTCGGTCACGGTGAACAGCCCCGACACCGGCAACCACCACCTGGTGAACGCCGTCGTGCCGACCGGACCCGGTGGAGCGTGCGACCCGGCCGGCGATTGCACGACCAATACCCCGGTCGGCTCCTACACGGTGACGAAGTCGGTCTCGACGACCAAGGCCGTCAAGCCGGGCGACAAGGTCGGCTACACGATCACCGTGGTCAACACCGGTCAGTTCGCCTACACCTCCGCCACCCCGGCGAAGTTCACCGACGACATGACCGATGTACTGGATGACGCCACCTACAACGACGACGCCACCCACGGGGCCACCCTCACCGGGAACGTGCTCTCCTGGGCCGGCCCGCTGAGCGTCGGGGAGACCATCACGGTCACCTACTCGGTGACCGTGAAGGACGCCGGGTCCGGTAACGGCCGCCTGATCAACAAGGTCGACCCGCCCGTCGATGGCGGAGGCGTCTGCGACCCGGCCGGCAGCTGCGACACCAGCACGCCGATCGACCCGCCCGCACCCGGAACAGGGCTGGCGTTCACCGGTAGCGACATCGTCGCCCCCGGCATCATCGCCCTGCTCCTGGTCGGCGGAGGAGCCGCCTTCCTCGCCATCCGCCGCCGCCGCGCGACCGAGTAAGGACGCGCACGACACGTGAGGCCCGGCACCGCAGGGTGCCGGGCCTCACGGCGTCCGTTCGACGGAACCGCGTCACGATCCGATCGTTCTCACGTCGTGAAGAATAGGAAGGAAAGGGGACGACGTGGAGCAGCACCAGCAGCGCGACCCGCTCGCCGGTTCCGTGCCGGCGACCGACGGCGCCGACCACCTCGCGGCGCTGCGGACCGCCGCGGACGCGGGGGATGTCCCTGCCGCGCTCGCCGCGGTGCGCGGCGGCTGGTTCGATCTGTCCAGCAGGCATGGTGAGCAGGTCCGGGTGCTGCTCGAGCGGTTCCCGCTGAGCACGATCCGCGCGCAGCCGCTGCTCGCGATGATGCTCGGCATCAGCTACAACGGCCTCGGCTTCCACCGGATGCGCGCGCTGCGCTTCTTCGCGCTCGCCGTGCGCGCCGCCCGCGCGGAGAAGACCGACATCGACCCGGTCGACCGGGCGCTCATCCGCGCCTCCGAGAGCGCGGCGTACCGGCTGCTCGGCCGGCCGCGGCTGAGCGTCAAGCCGGCGCGCGCCGCGGTCGAGGCGCTCGATGCGCTCGGCGAGGAGCAGCGCGCCGGTGTGGCGTATCTGCCGCGGATCTACTCGCAGATCGGGATCTCCCTCTACTACGGCGGGGACGTCGACGCGGCGATGGAGACCTTCGCGAAGGGCCTCGCCGCGTCTCCCACCACTCCGCCGTCTCCCGGCTTCGGCAACCTCGCGATGCTCGCCGGCATCCATGCCCTGCAGGGCGACATCCCGGAGGCGCAGGCGCATCTCGACTACGCACGCAGCGGGCCCTGGACCGACCAGCAGCGCACGATGTACACCGGCACCTTCTACCGCCTGGCCGAGGCGGTGGTCGCGACCGAGCGGCTCGACGGCACCACGGCGCTCGCGCACCTGGACGCGATGGAGCACGATCGGCGCTCGATCGAGCACTGGATCGCGATCGCGCAGGTGGAGGGCATCGCGCGGCTGGTCGCGGGCGATCCGGGGCGAGGTCTCGCCGAGCTCGACGCGTTCGCTGCCATGCGCGGCGCGGAGGGCCGTTCGGCGAGCGCGCGGAGCGCTCTCGCCCGCGTGCGCGCACTCCTCCAGCTCGCGCTCGGCAGTCCGGATGCCGCGGCCGTGATCCTCGGCCGCGACCTCGGCGACGACCCGCTGGGCCGCATCGATCGGGCACGGGTCGACCTCACCCTCGACCGCACCGGCTCCGCCCTCAACGGCCTGCGCTCGATCGCCGGTGCTCAGCTGACCGCGCGGGGCGCTGCGGAAGCGGCAGCGCTGGAGGCGGCGATCCTGCTCCGGTTCTCGGAATCGCCGCGAGCGCGCGGCGTCGTCGACCGCCTGGGCTCCCTCCTGGTGCGCACGCGACAGCGTCTCGCCCTCGCCGTGCTGCCGCCGCGCGACCTCGACCGGGTGGTCGCCGCCCTGCGTGCTGCCGGCTTCGCCGAGGTGGTCGAGGACGTGCCGCTGCGCTCGCTGCTGCCGGAGCTGCTGCCCGAGACACTGCTGAGCGAGCGCGAGCTGGCCGTGCTGGCCGCGCTCATGGACACGGGTTCGGTCGCCGAGATAGCCTCCGCTCTCGTCGTCTCCGGCAACACGGTGAAGACCCAGCTGCGCAGTGTGTACCGGAAGCTCGGAGTGTCCAACCGGGAGGACGCGATCGCCGTCGCGATCGACCGGCACCTGCTGGTCGAACGGGACTGACCCGCGGGTGATCGGGGGGTGAAATCCGGGCGACGCGGCCTCGCACGCTGATAGGAATGAAGGGCCGCCTTCCCGTCGTACCCGACGACGAGGCGCATCCATCGCGACCACCCCGACCGCGGCATGACCCGACGTGCTGCGCGCCATCCAGCTGGCGGCGGGTGACGCGGGGAGCGCTGGCGGCACCCGGAGCCGTCGGCCCGGAACCAGTGAGCGCGTCGGTGCGCACCGCGCGGCAGCACCCGCGCGCCACGCGGTGCGCACCGGCGCTCCGCGGAGCAGAGGAGGCGCCCGGTGGATCTGCCCGTGAGTGGCCCGCCGCTCATCACCGACCACTGCGAGGTCTACACCGCGCGCGTCACCGGTGAACTCATCCGCGTGCGCTGCGGATGCGCCGTCGGTCGCGACCACACGTACTCCGAGTGGATGGAGTCCGCCCCGGTTCAGGAGCTGCCGTGGGCGCAGGCCCGGCTCCGCGAACGCCTGCGCAACCGCGTCGGCTGACGCTGCTCCGCCCCATCGCTTCCGGAGTTCTTCACGCAACACGCCGTGCGCGGGTGTGAAGAACTTCGGAAGGGATGGTGGGTCAGCACTCGTTCGGCGGTTGGTTCCGCAGTCCGCGGGGTGAATGCGGGGTGAAATCCGGGGCGCTCCTGTGAATCCGCCGATAGCGTTGCGGCGCGGGCCGGTCTCCTCGTGACCCGCGATCTTCGACGCAGGATGAAGGGGATACGACTGTGTCTGCAGGATTGTACGGGCGTGCGCGCCATCGAGACGGACGACTGACGCTGGGGACGCCCTGGCGCTGGCTGGCGGCGGTTCTCGCCGGCGGGCTCGCGATCGGGACGGTCCTGGTCGGCGCGCCGGCCGTCGCCGCCCCCGTCTACGAGATCGACGCCCAGTGGGCGCCGGGCACCCCCGCCGCCGTGAAGTCGGGTGACGTCGTCACCGGCGTCTGGCGCGTCAACGTCAACGACGACGCCGCGGCGCCCGCCAACGACCCGGTCGACAACGTCACGGTCACCGTCACCGCGGCGAACGGCCGCTACACCGCCCTTCCGTCGCTGTGTCTGACGAAGGACGTCACCCCCGCGTCCAGCATCTCCGCAGACGGGCACACGCTCGTCTGCAACCTGGGCACGCACGACGAGGGAACGGCGGTCACGCTGCAGGCGCCGATCGTCGCGGACGGCGCGACGGGCTCGCAGGTCACCGCGAGCGGCAGCATCGGCGGCGTATCGAAGGCGCTGTCTCCGATCGCCATCTCCAACCCGTTCGCGATGGACATGCGCTGGGGAGTCGGCACGCCGACCTTCTCCGTCGGCGCCGGCGGCTACCTCGTCGACTTCGAGTGGACGCTCAGCAAGGGGCTGGGCAGCGACCCCGGCCCGCAGTCCATCGCCTACGACCTCAGCATCGCCTCCCCGCAGGGTGCGCCGGTCTCGGTGGACGCCAAGGGCTGCACCCCGTTCAGCGGCCCGGCCGCGGCGAACGGCCACCCGTGGTCGGGCGGCTCGCACCCGGCGGACCACATGACGGTCCCCGCGGGCACCTGCACCATCGTGCAGACCGGCCCGACCACCTTCCGGATGACCATCACCGGGATCGACTACGCACCGGCGAACCCGCCCACCGTCGACTCCGCGGGCAGCCGCCTCCCCGTCGACCAGGTGGCGCTGGCCTCCGGTTCCGTCTGGATCCGGGTGAACACCGCGGTCTCCGGCTCGGTCGTGCTCAACTCGAACGCGCCGACCTACACGTCGACCACGGGCAAGACGGTCGTCGACGACGCGTCCAACAACGCCGAGTCCAAGGCCTGGACCACCCCCGGGCTCTACTCCTCCGGCTGGGGCCGCGGCTACACCAACAGCGGCGGCACCCAGTGGGACGACACCTACCGCGTCGCGGCCGGCACGACGGTCGGGCAGTACATGGACACCGCGTACCAGCTGCACACCGACCGCCCGGACGACCGCCTGGTCGGCATGTGCACGGCACTCGACACCAAGTACGTCACCTTCGGCGGCTGGGCGTGGGGCCAGCCGCTCGACGACACCATCGGCGCGACGGCCGAGTACTACGTCGGCAGCGACCCGACCCTCGACCCGGCGAGCGCGGGCTATGACCCGAACGCCTTCAACTGCGGCACCGCGTCCGGCTGGACCACCACTCCGCCGGCCGACCTCAGCACCGTCAAGGCGCTGCGGATCACCGGCACGCAGGGCCAGTTCGAGAAGCTCTCGACGCAGTCGAACATCACCCCGATCGTCACCCAGCACATCAAGCCGGGCGTCCCGGCGGGCACCGACGTGTGGTCCTTCTTCTCGGGCATCGTCGACGTGCCGCTGAACAACTGGTGGAACGGCACCGGCTGCATCACCCCGACGCCGGGCTCGCGCTACCCGTGCACGACCGGGTTCCGCGACGTGCTGCGCATCGTGACCGCCGCGCCGTCGATCGCGAAGACGGTCGACCGGTCCGTGGTCAGCCCCGGCCAGCCCGCGAACTACACGCTCACGTACTCCGCCAACGGCGCGGGCGCCATCCCGGCCACTGTCGACGGCTTCCAGCTGGTGGACACGCTCCCGGCCGGCGTCACGTATGTCGCCGGCTCCGCGTCGCCAGAGCCGACGGTGACGACCAACGGGTCGGGGCAGCAGGTGCTGAGCTGGACGCTGAACGGCGTGACGACCAACGCCGACCACGCGCTCACGTACCAGGCCGTCGCCGACTCCTCCGTGACTCCCGGCGCCGCCCTGACGAACGCGGTGACCGCGACGTACGCCGGGATCTCCAAGAGCGCCTCGGCCCAGGTGACCGTCGCCACCGACGGCTACACCACCATCGGCAAGGTCGCCACGACACCGTTCATCCCGAACACGGACGGAAAGGGCAACGGCTCGGGTTCGTGGACGGTCACCCTGAAGTCGTTCGACCCGGTGAAGCAGCCGTACACGGACACGATCGACATCCTGCCGTACGTCGGCGACGGGCGCGGGACCGCGTTCTCCGGCGCCTACACGATCGGGCAGATCGCTGCCGCTTCCGGCGCGACGGTCTACTACACGACGACGAACCCGGCCTCGCTCTCCGACGACCCGGCGGCCGCGTCCAACGGCTCCGCCGGTTCGGTGACGGGCAACACGGTGGGCTGGTCGACGACGTACACCAAGAACGCGACCGCCATCCGCGTCATCGGCCCTGCACTCGCGCCGGGGGCGACGCAGGAGTTCACCGTCCCGGTGACGACGGCCGGCGCGAAGGGCGGGGACACTCTGGTGAACCGGGCGCAGGCGCGCGACGGGAACACCAAGCTCGTCATGCGCACCTCGGCGGCGATGACCGTCGCGAACTACTACTCGGCGGCGCTGAAGAAGGAGGTGCAGGACGCCACGGGCGTCTGGCACGACGCCAACGACGTGACCGACTACCCGACGTTCCGCGCCGGCGACCAGGTGCACTACCGGATCACGGTGACGAACACGGGTCAGGGCACGCTGACGAACATCGCGGTCCACGACGACAAGTTCAGCGAGGGCGACTTCACTGTCGCCTCGCTCGAGCCAGGGAAGTCGACGAGCTTCGACTACTTCCCGACCCTGAACGGCGGCGGAACGTTCGTCAACACGGCGTGCGCCACGGCGGACACCCCGGCCGACTCCCAGCAGGCGCCGACGATCAACTGCGATCCGGCGGGTGTGCAGCTGACGAACTACACGGTGGAGAAGTCGTCGAACCCGGCCTCCGGTGCCACCGTGCACCCGGGCGACCGGATCACCTACACGGTGACGGTGAAGCAGCAGGGCGACGCACCCGCGGTCGCTTCCTTCACCGACTCGCTGGCGAAGGTGCTGGACGACGCCACGTACCAGGGCGACGTAACGGCGTCCATCGGGTCGGCGGCGGTCTCCGGCAGCACGCTGAGCTGGAACGGCACGGTCCCGGTGGGCCAGACGGCGACGATCACGTATTCGGTGGTCGTGAAGGGCGCCGCGGCGCTCGCTGCGGACGGCGACTACACGATCGGCAACCAGGTGACCAGCGCGGGCTGCGTGGATGCGGCCTCCTGTGCGACCGAGCACGAGGTGGCCGCCTACCGGGTCCAGAAGACCTCGGACCCGGCGACCGGCTCGAACGTGGAGGTCGGTTCCACGATCGACTACACGATCACCGTGACGCAGCAGGGCGAGGCCGCGTACCCCGGAGCGTCTCTGAGCGACGACCTTTCCGGGTTGCTCGATGACGCGACCTGGAATGACGATCTGTCTGCCTCGGCCGGAACGGTCGCGTACGACCCTGCCGCCCAGAAGATCACCTGGACCGGTGACCTCGCGGTCGGCCAGAAGGTCACCATCACGTACTCGGTGACGGTGACAGGCGACGGCGACACGCACCTGCTGAACGCGGTCACGAGCGACGGCTGCTTCAGCGCCGCGGACTGCACGACCGAGCAGTGGACGGCGACCTACACGACGGTCAAGACCGCCTCCCCGGCCTCCGGCGCGGACGTGCAGGTCGGCGACACCATCACCTACACGGTCACGGTGACACAGGCCGGTCTCGGCCGGGTGGTGGCGCAGTTCTTCCGCGACGACCTGACGAACGTGACGGACGACGCCACGTTCGATCCGGCCACGCTGACGGCAAGCGCGGGCACCGCGTCCTACGACGCGGCGACCGGACGGATCAGCTGGACGGGGAACCTCGGCCCTGGCGATGTCGCGACCGTGACCTACAAGGTCGTCGTGACGGGCAAGGGCGACACCGTGATCGGCAACACGGTCACGAGCCCCGGCTGCGAGAACGAGGCCGACTGCACGACGGTGCACCACACCGGCGTCTACAGCGTCGAGAAGACGGCCGACCCTGCGTCCGGTTCCAGCGTCCAGATCGGCGACACCGTGAAGTACACGGTCACCGTCCGCCAGCACGGCACCGGTCCGGTGAACCGGGCCGCGTTCAGCGACGACCTGTCGAAGGTGCTGGATGACGCGACCTGGAACGGCGATCTGCGCTCCACCGACGGCGGGGCGACCTACACCGCCCCGGTCGTCGACTGGTCGGGCAGGCTCGCCGTGGGAGACACGGTGACGGTCACGTATTCGGTGACGGTGACCGGCGCGGGCGACATGAAGCTGGACAATGTGGTGACCAGCGACGGCTGTGCCGACGCTGAATCGTGCTCCACCGAGCATCTGACCGGCGACTACACGGTGGCGAAGACGAGCGCCCCGGCGCCAGGAGCCGACGTGAAGATCGGCGACACGATCACCTACACCGTGACCGTGACCCAGCACGGCCCCGGCGTCGTGACCGGTGCGTCCGCCAAGGACGACCTGTCGAACGTGCTCGACGACGCGACGTGGAACGACGACGCCAAGGCCAGCAGCGGCACGGTGAAGCGCACCGGCGACACGCTGACCTGGTCGGGCGATCTGGCCGTCGGCGCGGTGGTCACGATCACCTACACGGTGACGGTCACCGGTGCCGGCGACATGACGCTGACCAACACCGTCGCCCCCGGCGACAGCCGCGGTGAGTGCGTGCCCGCGCCGGATCAGAACCCGGACTGCAGCACGACGCACAAGACCGGGAACTTCACCTACTCGAAGATGTCCGACCCGGCCTCGCCGGCGACGGTCGCCGTCGGCGACACCGTCACCTACACGGTGACCGTCACCCAGGTGGGCCCGGCCGCCGTGCCGGGCGCCGCCCTGGTCGACGACCTCTCCGGGGTGCTCGACGACGCGACGTTCGTGGACGGCAGCGCGAAGGCGACCGCCGGCACCGTCGCCAGGAACGGGAACGCGCTCACCTGGACCGGCGACCTCGCGGTCGGCCAGGTGGTCACGATCACCTACCAGGCGACGGTGAAGGGCGGTGGCGACACCACGCTGCACAACACCGTCGCCCCGCCGCCCGGCTCCCACCTCGGCGAGTGCGTGACGGCTCCGGACGGGACCCCGGCGTGCGAGACCACGCAGAAGTACGGCGGCTACGTGTTCTCGAAGACCGCGGACCCGAAGCCCGGCGCGACGGTGAAGATCGGCGACACCATCCACTACACGGTCACGGTCGCGCAGACCGGCACCGCCGCGGTCACCGGCCACCTCACCGACGACCTGTCGAAGGTGCTGGACGACGCATCGTGGAACGGCGACGAGAAGGCGACCGCCGGCACGGTCGAGCGTGCAGGGGACCTGCTGACCTGGACCGGGCCGCTCGGGGTCGGGGGCACGGTGACGATCACCTACTCGGTGACCGTCACCGGCGACGGCGACCAGAGGATCGCCAACGTGGTCACCAGCCCGGACGCCACCGCGGCCTGCGTGCCAGCGGCGGACGGCAACCCGGGATGCGTCACCGAGCACACCCTCACCGACCCGCCCGCACCCGCGCACCCGGATGACCCGCTGGCCGCCACCGGGGCGACCATCCAGCGCGGCCTCATCGGCACCGCGGTCGCGCTGATGGCCGCCGGCGTCGTGCTCCTCTTCGTCCGCCGCCGCAGGCGCGCGGAGCACTGAGGTCCCGGAGGCGGCCGGCCGCCCACGCCGGGCCCCGCCCGGGGTCGCCGCCGCGGGCGGGCGGCGCAGTGCGGTCGGGGGGGGGCCCGCCCCCCCCGGCGGCCCGCCTCCCGGGGTCGACGCCGCGGATGTGTGAAGGTGAAGGCATGAAGGTCGCCTCCTCGGCGGAGCTCCCGCGCCGGCCGCTCCTCCGGCCGCGCACGCGCCGCATCGTCTCCGTCCTGCTCCTCGTCGTCCTCGTGCTGCTGATCGTGGGGAGCGTCGCGTCCTCGTCGCCCTGGCCGTCCGCGCTCATCATCCGCTCGGTCTTCGCCAAGGGCGCGGCCGATACCGTGGCGGAGATGACACCGTACGTCCCGACGTCCGGGGTCACGGCCGAGCTCGGGGTGCGCTACGCACCCGGCTCGCCGGACACCACGCTGGACGCGTTCCGGCCGGAGGCGGGGTCGGAGCCGCTGCCCGCGGTGGTCTGGATCCATGGCGGCGCCTGGATCTCGGGCACGAGCGCGGACGTCGACCCGTACCTGCGCATCCTCGCCGCGCACGGTTACGCGACGATCGGGCTGAACTACACCGTCGGGCCGGAGGCGCAGTACCCGACGGCGGTCCACCAGCTGAACGATGCGCTCGCCTACCTCGACGCCAACGCGGCCCGCTTCCGTATCGACCCCGGCCGGATCGTGCTGGCCGGCGATTCCGCCGGAGCCCAGCTCGCCAGCCAGCTCGCGGTGCTGACGACCAGCCCGGACTACGCGCACCTGATGGGGCTGCGTCCCGCGCTCGAGAAGGACCAGCTCGTCGGCGTCGTGCTCAACTGCGGCGTCTACGACCTGGACGCGCTGGCCGACCTGACCGGCATCGGGGCGTGGGGCTTCAAGACCGCGCTCTGGTCGTACAGCGGCGACAAAGACTGGTCGCAGACCTCCGTCGGCAGCACGATGTCGACGATCCGGCACGTGACGCCGCAGTTCCCGCCGACCTACATCTCCGGCGGCAACGGCGACGCCCTCACCTGGATGGAGTCCCTGCCGATGGCGCGGGCGCTGCAGGAGCAGGGTGTCGACGTCACGCAACTGTTCTGGGCCGCCGACCACGAGCCGGCCCTTCCGCACGAGTACCAGTTCCACCTGAGGTTCCCGGAGGCGCGGCAGGCGCTGGACGCGACCCTGTCGTTCCTCGCCGAGCGTACGGGAGGCGGGGCCGGCACGCCGGCGTCGTAGCGGCGCTGGACGACACGAGGGGCCGCCGGGCGGATGCCCGGCAGCCCCTCGTTCGCGCTGACGCGGATCAGTCGCGGATCAGGCGTCGATCGGCCAGTCGTTGGAGACGCGGATCAGCTTCTTGTTGACGAACTCGTCCGCGCCGAAGCGGCCCAGCTCGCGGCCGGAGCCGGAGCGCTTCACGCCGCCGAACGGCAGCTCGGCGCCGTCGGCGAGCACGACGTTCACGAAGACCATGCCGGCCTCGATCTGGTCGGCGACGCGGAGCGCCTGCTCGCGGTCGGTCGTGTAGAGGTAGGAGCCGAGACCGAACGGGGTGTCGTTGGCGATGCGCACCGCGTCCGCCTCGTCCTTCGCGCGGAACACCTGCGCGACCGGTCCGAAGAACTCCTCCTTCGAGGCCGGGTTCTCCGGGGTCACGTCGGTGAGCACCGTGGTCTGGAAGAAGGCGCCGTCGCGCGAGCCGCCGCGCACCAGGCTGGCGCCGTTCTCGACCGCGCGCTTGACCTGCTCGTCCAGGTTCTCCGCCGCCTTCAGCGACGAGAGCGGGCCGAGCGCCGAGTCGGCGGACGTCGGGTCGGACGCCTCCACCTCGGCCAGCTTCGCGGTGAACTTGTCGAGGAACGACTCGTACAGGTCGTCGATGACGACGAACCGCTTGGCGGCGTTGCAGGACTGGCCGCTGTTGTCGAGGCGCGCGTCGACCGCGTTCTGCACCGCGGCGTCCAGGTCGTCGGTCGACAGCAGGATGAACGGGTCGGAACCGCCGAGCTCCAGCACGACCTTCTTGAGGTTGCGCCCGGCGATCTCGGCGACCTTCGCGCCGGCCCGCTCGGAGCCGGTGAGCGACACGCCCTGCACGCGCGGGTCGGCGATGACGCGCTCGATCTGCTCGTGCGACGCGTAGATGTTGGTGTACGCGCCTGCCGGGAACCCGGCGTCGAGGAAGATCTGGTGGATCGCGGCGGCCGACTCCGGGCACTGCTCGGCGTGCTTGAGCAGGATGGTGTTCCCGATGATCAGGTTCGGGCCGGCGAACCGGGCCACCTGGTAGTACGGGAAGTTCCACGGCATGATGCCGAGGAGGACGCCGAGCGGGGAGCGGCGGACGATCGCGGAGCCGTCGCCGTCGAGCAGCGTGATCTTCTCGTCGGCGAGGAACTCGGCCGCGTGGTCGGCGTAGTACTCGTAGATCGCTCCGGCGAACTCGACCTCGCCGACCGCCTGCTCGATGGGCTTGCCCATCTCCTCGACGATGATGTTCGCGAGCTCGTCCTTGCGCTCGACGTGGAGCTCGCCGACCCGGCGGACGAGCGCGGCGCGCTCCTCGACCGTGGTCGTGCGCGCCCAGTTCCGGTAGGCGTCGTCGGCACCGGCGATGGCGGCGTCGAGGTCGGCGTCGCTGATGGAATCGTAGGTCCGCACCGTCTGACCGGTGGCGGGGTTGGTAACGGCGTACTGCATCGGGGTCCTCTTTCTCGTCGGACGGTAGGTCACCAATCTCCTCACACTACGAGAATCCGCGCGGCGTGGACACCGGACAACGCGTCCGATTTGCCGGCCGTGCGTCGACACGGTGTCGGATGCGGTCGGCTGCGTCCCGTCGCCGCAGCCGCGAGAGGCGCGGCCCCGGGCTGTGGCAGGATGTGCCATCGTGACCAGCCAGCGCGCTACGACCCGCACCCTCCTGCTTCTCGCGGCGTTCGGCGCGATCGGGGCGGTGCTGCTGACGGTCGTCGCACCGCTGACGTCGGCGCTCGCCGTGGTCGCGCCTCCCCTCTACGCGCTGGTCGCCGGCGTCCACAGCGTGCTGCCGTTCCTGGCGCGCCGGCTGCTCGGCGTCCGCTGGGCCGCGACCGGCGTCGGGGCGTTCGTCGGCATCCTGTCCGTCGCGTCCACCCCGCTCGGCGTGCTGATCCTGGTGCCGCTCGTCGTCTCCGGGGCCGCGTTCGACGGCACACTGCTCCTGCTCGCGCGGCGGGGCCGGACCGGGGAGGCGGCGGCCGCGATCGCCGCGGGCGCGAGCGCGCTCGCGCTCTTCCTGGTCTCGCTCCCCGTGATGTCGCCGGAGCACCTGCTGCCGGCCGTACTGGCGGCGACCCTGGCCGGACGGCTCGGCGGCCAGCTGGCCGCCTGGGCGCTGAGCGCGGTGCTGGCCCGGCGCGTCGTGCGGGCCGGGATCCTCCGGGCGCCGTCCTCCACAGACTCCCGGTGAACCGACCGCGCAGGACACGGTTCCGGTAGCGTTGCCCGAGGGGGCGCACGCTCCCGTTCACCAGGGTCATCGAGGGGAATGGAGTCGGCACGTGGCTGCTGCCAGCAGAGGTGCGAGTGCAATCGGTTCGTGGGCGCTGCGCGTCCTGATCGGGGTGGTGGTGCTCGCCGCCGTGCTCTCGATCGGGTTCGTGCTCTTCGGTGTGAGCGGGGAGACGCTCGGCCGGGTGATCAGCACCAACATCGCCCTGGTGGTCTTCGCGCTGCTGGTGTGGGTGGACTCGGTGATCGGCCGCTACCGCCCCGACTGGTTCGAGCTGTCGTCGCTCGCCCTCGACGCGTACCTGCTCCTGCTCTGGATCGGCGTGATCTGGTTCGGGTCCTACGGGCCGGGCGACATGGTGGCGGCGTTCTTCCTCGGGCTCGGGACGCTGCTCTGGGTGCGCGCGATGATCGGGCTGGCCGACCTGCTGCGCCTGCTCTGGTCGCGCTGGCGGTCGCAGGCGACGGACATCATCGCGATCATCGGCCTGATCGCGATCGCCCTGGTGGCAGTGCTCGTCACGCTCCCCGCCCCGCAGCCCTTCCACGACTTCTGGGATGCCGACTACTACGGCCGCGTGATCGGCGCCCTGAGCATCGTCGCCGGCGTCTGCTTCGTGCTCGTGCCGCTCTGGGCGCTGGTGAGCGCACGCGGTCAGCGCGACGCGGCTGTCGCGGCGGGACACTACCCGCCCGCGGCGCCGACCGCACCGTACGGTGCTCCGCAGGGCGCGCCGTATGGTGCTCCGCAGACCGCGCCGTACGCGCCGCCTGCCGCTGCGTCGGCGCCCGTGCCGGAACCGGCGCCTGGGGCTCCCGCACCCGCTCAGCCTCCCGCACCGGCGACCCCCGCCGCGCCCGCTCCGGTCGACGCTGCTGCCGCGCCCGCCGCTCCCGCTCCCACGCCCCCCGCCCCGGCCGGCGCACCAGCCCTCACCGCCGCCCAGCCCCCGCGCCCGCTCGCGTGGCCGCGGCTCCTCGACGGCCGTCCGGTCCCGGCCGGCGCCGACGGTCTGCCGGACTTCGCGTCTCTGGCCCCGACCGAGCGCCTCGCGTGGCCCACCTTCATCGACGGCGTCCCCGTCCCCGCCGCTCCCGACGGCTCGCCGCTCTACCGCTGACCGCCGCGCGCGACTGACCCCGCCCGGTACGGCTGCCCCTGCGCGAGCAGGGAGCAGACGTACCGAACGGGGTCAGTCGTGGTCGGACTGGGCGGCGGCGGCGCGGCGGAAGCGCTCGCGCGGGTCGCGGACGGTCGCGGTCGGGGCGACCTCGCGCGTCGTCAGGGCGTTGCCCAGCCAGCCGAGCACCAGCCGGAACCGCCTGCTGGCGTTCGGCAGCGCCAGCGCGTGGTAGACCTTGTCCACCGCCCAGGCCGGGACGCCGCGCAGCGGCACCCCCCGCACGACCGCCGCTCCCTGCATCCCGCCGTAGCTCGCCAGCGTCCCCAGCGAGCGGTGCCGGTACTCCTCCGGCGGCGACCCGGCGACCGCGAGCCGGAGATTCCGCGCCAGCACGCGGGCCTGCCGCACCGCGTTCTGCGCGTTCGGCGGGTAGTACGCCGGCTGCTTCGGCGCCGTGAGGTCCGGCACCTGGGCGTCGTCGCCGAGCGCCCAGACCCCGTCCACGGGAGTCCCGTCGTCGCCGACCGCCTGCAGGCACGCGTTGCACTGCACGTGCCCCTTCGGCCCGCGCGGCACGTCCGCCCGATCCAGCACCGGGTTCGGTCTCACGCCCGCGACCCACACGATCGTGTCCGCGGGATGCGACTCGCCGTTGCTGAGCGCGACGACCCCGTCCTCGAAGCTCGTCGTCTCCGTCTTCAGCAGCACCCGGATGCCGCGGCGGCGGAGCAGGCGCAGCGTCCACGCGGACAGCTGCTCGGGAAGCTCCGCGGCGATCCGCCCCGCCACCTCGACGAGCAGCCACGTCATCCGCTCGCCGTCCAGCTCCGGCCAGCGGTCGAGCTCGGCCGCGGCGAGCCGCTGCAGCTCGGCGATCGCCTCGACGCCGGTGTAGCCGCCGCCGACGAACACGAACGTCAGCGCCCGCGCCCGCTCGGCCGCGTCCGCCGTCGACGCCGCGAAGCGCACTCGCTCGAGCACGTGGTCCCGCAGCGACGCCGCCTCCTCGACGCTCGAGAAGCCGATCGCGTTCTCCGCGAGGCCGGGGATCGGAAGCACGTTGCTCACAGCGCCCAGCGCGAACACCACGTGGTCGTAGTGGACGGGCCGCTGGGTGCCGTCGAGCGCCGTCACCACAGCGACCTTGGCCGACGTGTCCACCGACTCCAGCGACCCCGCGACCAGTTCGACCCCCTTCAGCGGCCGCCGGAGCGGCACCACCGTGTCCCTCGCCTGCGTCTCGCCGCCCGCCACCTCCGGCAGCAGCGGTTTGTACGTCAGGTACGGCTCGGGTTCGACGACGGTCAGGTCGATGCGCCGCGCGGCGACGTCACGGCGCAGCTCGCGCGCGAGCGTGAAGCCGGCGATCCCGGAGCCGAGCAGCAGGATGTGCGGTCTGGTCATGTCTCACTCCTTCTCGGATGCCGCAGCCTCCGCGGCGATGGGGATGCGGTCCTGTGTCGTGCTCGCTCCGCCGGCGAGCAGGTGGAAGGCCGAGCGCACGAGCGCGAAGTGGCTGTACGCCTGCGGCATGTTGCCGAGCTGGCGGGACGCGTGCGGGTCCCACTCCTCGCTCAGCAGGCCGACGTCGTTGCGCAGCCCGAGCAGCCGCTCGAACAGCGTCTCCGCCTCATCCCGGCGGCCGGCGCCGATGAGCGCGTCCACCATCCAGAACGAGCAGGCCAGGAAGACGCCCTCGCCGCCCGGCAGCCCGTCGTCGCTCGCGCCCGGCCGGTAGCGCAGCACCAGGCCGTCCTCGGTGAGGTCCCGCTGGATCGCCTCGATGGTGCCGATCACCCTCCTGTCGTCCGGCGGCAGGAAGCCGACGCGCGGGATGAGCAGCAGCGACGCGTCCAGCTCCGTCGACCCGTACGACTGGACGAAGGTGTTGCGCTTCTCGTCGTAGCCGTTCGCCAGGATGTCCCTGCGGATCCCGGCGCGCAGCCGCTCCCACGACCGCACCGGCCCCGGCAGCCCGAAGGAGCGCGCGCCGTCGATCATCCTGTCGACCGCCACCCAGGCCATCACCTTCGAGTGGGTGAAGTGCCGGCGCGGCCCGCGCATCTCCCACAGCCCGTTGTCCGGCTCCGTCCAGTTGCCGGCGAGGCGGTCGAGCAGCGCGCGCTGGACGGCCCAGGCGTCGTCGTCGCCGGAGCCGATGGTGGACCGGGTGAGCGCGAGCCCGTCCAGCACCTCGCCCCAGACGTCCAGCTGCAGCTGCTCCGCCGCGGCGTTGCCCACCCGCACGGGCGCCGAGTCCGCGTACCCGCTCAGCCAGTCGAGTGTCTCCTCCGGCAGGCGCCTGCGCCCGTCCAGCCCGTACATGATGCGCAGGTCGGCCGGGTCGCCGGCGACGGCGCGCACAAGCCAGTCGCGCCACGCCTGTGCCTCGTCGGTGTACCCGGCGGTCAGCAGGGACTGCAGCGCGAGCGTCGCATCCCGCAGCCAGCAGAACCGGTAGTCCCAGTTGCGCGGGCCGCCCAGCTGCTCGGGGAGCGAGGTGGTCGGCGCCGCGACGATGCCGCCGGTCGGCTGATAGGTGAGGGCCTTGAGCGTGACCAGCGAGCGTTGCACCGCGTCCCGGTGCGGTCCGTACACCGTGCTCCTGCCGCTCCACCTGTTCCAGTACAGCTCGGTGGCGGCCAGCGCCGCGTCGGCGTCGGGGGGTTCCGGCTGCAGCTGGTGGCTGGGGAACCAGGTGAGCACGAACGGCACGCGCTCGCCCGCCGCCACCGTGAACTCGGCGACCGTCCGCATGTCGCGGCCCTCCAGGGCGACGGGGGAGGCCACGAGCACCGCGTCCGGCCCGGCCACCGCGCGGATTCCATCGTCGGTGCGCGTGACCCAGGGGACCACGTGCCCGTAGTCGAAGCGCAGGACGAGGTCGACGCGCATCGGGACCGAGCCCGAGAGCCCCTCCACGATCCGGACGACGTCGGCGGCCCGGTCGCGCACCGGCATCAGATCGGTGACCCGCACCGCCCCGTCCGGCGTCTCCCACTCGGTCTCGAGGATGAGCGTGTCGCCGCGATAGCGCCTGCGCGTGCAGCGCCCCGCGCCGACCGGGGCGATGCGCCAGTGGCCGGCGCCCTCGTCGTCGAGCAGGGCGGCGAAGCACGCGGACGAGTCGAACCGGGGCAGGCACAGCCAGTCGACGGACCCGTCGGCGGACACCATCGCCGCCGTGTGCAGGTCCCCGATCATGGCGTAGTCCTCGATGCGGCGAACCGTCACAGACCGACGCTGCCCTGCATGATCCCGCCGTCGACGAACACGGTCGTCGCCGTGATGTACCGCGCATCGTCGGAGAGCACGAACGCGACCACGTCGCCGATCTCGGCCGGGTCGGCGACCTTCCGCAGCGGGATGGAGTTCTCCAGCTTCTGCCGCATCGAGTCGTCCTTCATCGTCTCTTCGTTGATGGGTGTGTCGACCGCGCCGGGCGCGACGTTGACGACGCGCACGTTCTGCGGGCCGAGTTCGACGCCCGCGGTGCGGGTGAGCATGCGCATCCCGCCCTTTGCGACGCAGTACATGAGGTTGCCCGGCATCGGCCAGTCCTCGTGAACGGAGGAGACGTTGACGACGACGCCGCCCGTTCCCTGCTGGATGAACTGCTTGGCCGCGAGCTGGGTGCCGAACACCGCGCTCTTCACGTCGACCGAGATGATCTTCTCGAACGACTCCTCGTCCACCTCCAGGAGGCTGTGCCTGTCCTCGATCCCGGCGTTGTTGACGAAGCCGTCGAGGTGCCCGAACTCGTCGACCGCCGTCGAGATCAGCTTGCCGATGCCGGCGACCGTCGACACGTCGGCGTCCACGCCGATGGCGCGGCCGCCGTCCGCCGTGATGTCCTTCACCAGGTCCGCCGCGTCCTCCGGACGCGACACGTAGTCGATGACGACGGCGGCGCCCGCCGCGGCGACCGCCCGCACGATGGCGGCGCCGATGCCGCTGTTGCCGCCGGTGACGACGATGGTCTTCCCGTTCAGGTCCATGTTCTCCCTCACCTCGTGGTTGCCGCCCATTGAACGCTTCCTTTGCGCGCGAGCAATAGTTGCCCACTGGGAGGCCTGTGTGAGATCACGAAGGCCTCACCCGCCGTGCGGGACGTCGCGGACGACGCGGATCGTGTCCAGGGCGGTGTGGCCGGGCCGGGTGAAGCCGTATCTGTCCAGGCGGCGGTAGTCGGCGAGGGCGTCGAGGACGGGCGCGATCGAATGGTCCATGCTCCCCGGAGTACACCGGAGCGCCGGCGCTTTCCAGCCGTGGACGAACGGCTCACGGAGGGGTCAGATGACCGGCCCCGCCCCCGGTCCGCCCGTCCCGGCCGCGCCCGATCCCGCCGCGGCGTTGCGCGAGCGTCGCAGGTAGCCGCGCGAGCGCGCCACCTGGCGTTCCAGCGCGTCGACGGTCGTCGCCATGCTGTCGATCGCCCTCGTGCGGTACGTGTCGATGCTGTCCATCGTCGCGAACACGTTGTCGAAGGCGCGCTGCAGCACCTCCACGTCGACCGCGGAGGTGGTCTGCTCCTTCTGCACCTGCTCGGTCTGCTCGCGCAGCACCTCGCCGGTGCGGCCGATCAGGGCGTTGGTGCTCTGGTGCAGCGCGCCCAGCTGGTCGATCACCAGGCGCTGGTTCTCCAGCGCCTGCGCGACGACGACGGCCGTGCGGAGCGCGGAGACGGTGGTCGTCTTCGCGCGCTCGACGCCCTTGATGAGCTCGACGTTGTTCTGCCGGATCACGTCGAGCGCGAGGTAGGCCTGAACCGAGACGGCGATCTGCGTGGTCAGGTCCTGCCTGCGCTGCCGGATCGGGAACAGCGCCTCCTTCTCCAGCCGGTTCGCCCGCTCCGGGTCGGTGACGCGCAGCTCGGCCGCCCGCGCGACAGTCGCGGCGTCGAGCGCGGCGGCCAGGGTCACGTACTCGTTCAGCCGCTCGGTCGTCGACCAGAGCGCCGCGCGCTCCTTCTCGATCTCGCCGTTGTCCCTGCGCAGCCACTCCTGGCCGTGGTCGAGCGACTCGACGATCCCGTCCAGCTGCTTCTGCGCCGACTCGAACCGCTGCACGTACTGACGGAGCCGCCGGCCGCCCGGCAGCCTGGCGAGCATCCGGTTGCGCCCGGTCAGGTGCTGCGGGTCGAAGTCGCTCACGGTCGCGCGCAGCTGCTGCAGCGTGCGGATCACGCCGTATTGCGGGTCGGAGGGCACCTGCTTGCCGCGCGCGGCGGCGAGGGAGGCGGCCGGCCGGTCGAGCAGCTGCCGGGAGGCGTTGCTCGACGCCCGCATCTCGGCGTCGCCGAGCAGCGAGAACCCCGCGATCTTGCGGCGGAAGGCGTCGCTGTCCGGGTCGGCGGCCGCGAGCTCGGCCACGAACTCCCTGGCCCGCGCCTCCAGCTCCGCGACGCGCTCGGGCGGGATGCTGACCATCCCGACCGCCTGGTCGTCCGGCACCTCGGGGACCGCGTCGGGCGGCCGCAGGCCGTCGTCTGGTGTGCTGGTCATTCTGCTGCTCCTTCTCCACCCGGCTCGGAGTCGGTGCCATCAGGGTAGGCCGGGCGGCGGCGCGCCGGAAGAGGGCAGACGAACGGGTACAGTGCTGGCAGTCATGGAACGCACGAACGACTGCCCCGGCTGCGGGCGCCCGCTCCGGAGGATGCACAATCCGTACATGGGTGCCGGCCTCGCGGTCCACGAGTACGTCGACGTGTGCGACCGCTGCGGGACGGTGGTCTATGTGCCCACGGAGAGCGTCCCCGCGCGGCCGGTCCGGCGCGTCTCCCGGTGGCGCCTCGCGCTGCGCAGGCTGCGCGGCGGGAGGCGGTGAGGGGACCGGGCCGGGGCCGGGGGCCCGGGCGCTGGGCGTCAGGCCGTCCCGGCCGCGCGGCGCACCAGCTCCGTGATCCGCTCCTCGTCCTCCGGGGTCAGGGTCGTGATCGCGTACGCGACCGGTCACATCGTCCCGTCGTCGAGGGCGGCGGCGTCGTTGAATCCGAGCGTGGAGTAGCGCGCCTTGAACTTCGCGGCGGGCTGGAAGAACACGATGTTCTTGGTGCCCTTGTAGTACGCGGGCATGCCGTACCAGAGCCGCGGGGCGAGGTCGGGTGCCGCCTCCGTGATGAGCCGGTGGATGCGCTCGGCGAGCGGCCTGTCCGTCTCGTCGAAGCTCTCGATCTTCGCCAGGAGCTCCGCGAGCTGGTCCTCCGGGGTCAGCTTCTTCGACGACTTCAGCTCCCGGTTGCGCTGCTTCATCGCGTCGCGCTCTTCGTCCGTGAAGCGCTCCGAGGCGTCGGTCCTGGTCTCCGTCTTGGCCATGCTGTGATCCCCTTCCGGTTTCGCCGGCACCCCGCCGGCTGCATCCCAACCTAGGGAACCACGCGCAGCGCGCGCTTCTCCAGATCTGCTCGGTTCTGCGGCTCGGGTGGGATACTCGCCGCATGGGCAGCGTGACCACTGACAGGGCGGCGTTCTTCGAGGGCGTCGCCGCCGAGTTCCTGCAGCACTACCGCCGGGGCCCGCGCTTCGTCGCGGTGACCGGGGTGGCCGCCGCCGACCGCGGAGCCGCCGCCGACGCGCTCGCGGACGCGCTGCGCGCCGCCGGGCAGACCGTCGAGCGCGTGAGCGTCGCGCCCGGCACGACCCCGGACGGCTTCCGCGAGAGCGTCGTCGCCCCGTTCCGCGCGGGGGAGGGCGTGCTCGTTGTGGACGGCGACGGCCTGCTGGCCGACGACTTCCGCGGCTTCTGGAACTTCTCGCTCTGGATCGAGCACGACCCGGAGCGCGATGCGGACTGGTCGTTCGTGTCCACCGGCCGCAAGGACCCGCTCGGCGCCCCGCGCGAGGTGGCCTCGGTGCTGTTCGACGACGCCGACCCGGAGCGCCCGCGCCGGCTGTTCGCGGACTCCTGCTAGGAGGCGGCGAGAGAGGCCGCGGGGGCGGCCCTGACCACGTCGCTCCGGTTGCGGTGGCTGCTCCTCACCGTCCGTGCCCGAACCCCACCACCTCGGCGTGTCCCCCTGTCGAGTGCCGCCCGGCCCGTCCCGGCCCGCTAGTGTTCTGCGCGGGGGACCGAACGAACCGCCGACCACGGATCGAGGGACCCCCATGCCACGCCAGGAGCGAGCCGAGCGCAGCCGCGCGCTCATCCTCGACGCCGCCGCGGACGAGTTCGACGCGCACGGGTACTCGGGCGCCCGGCTGGAGCGCATCGTCGAGCGCACCGGCATGACCAAGGGCGCGGTGTACTTCCACTTCCGGTCGAAGCTGGATCTGGCCGGCGCCCTGGTGGCCGAGGACAACGTCGACTGGACGGGGATCGTGGACGCCGTCGACGCGAGCGGGCTGCGCGGCATCGCGGCGGTGACCGAGCTCACCAGGAGGGTGGGCGCGGTGTTCGTCGGCGAGGTAAGGGTGCGCGCCGCGCTCAAGCTGACGCAGACGGTGCTGCCGCCGGAGCCGGGGGCGGACCCGTACGCGCAGTGGACGGAGATCGCGGCCGGCTACCTGCGGCAGGCCGTCGAGGACGGCGAGCTGCGGTCGGCCGCCGACCCTGCGGACATCGCGGCGGTGGCCGTCCAGGCGTTCTTCGGCGCGTACATGATCGCCGACGAGGGCGGCGGGCTGAACGGGCTCGCGGGCGACATCGATCGGCTGTGGAGCGTCATCCTCGGGCAGGAGCGGGCACGGGGCTAGCCGGACGCAGGCTAGCCGGCCGCGCGGTTGGCCGGGGCGCGGACGGCCCGGGTCAGGCGTCCTGGCCGCGGCGCACCAGCCGCCGCATCCGGGACCACAGCCCGCGCGGCTCCGGCGCGCACACCGCCACCCACCTGGTCGCCTCGAGCGACGACAGGTCGTGCAGGTTGTTGCGGCCGGTGCCGTCCCAGTTGGCGTAGAGGTAGCGGCCGCCGAGCCCGTGCATCGTCTTGATGTGCGCGCGCACCCAGCTGTCCGGCCCGGTCACGTAGGCCGCGGCGCCGCGCTCGATCTCGTCCGCCGCGGTGTGCGCGTCGACGGCGCCGTGCCGGGTGATCAGCGTGGTGATCGAGCCGAGGCGGTCGCGGATGACGAGTTCGACGCGGTGTTCGGTGGCGATGGGATGCTCCCGGGGGTGAGGTGCGGAGGGGACGCCGCTGTCCGGGACCCTGAAATGCTACGCCCGCGGATTGTGCTATTCCAATCGCGGCGCTTTCTCGGTCCCATCGCCGCGATCGATGAATGACCCCGCTCGGTACGACCGCCCCCGTTCGAGTAGGGGGCGAACATCCCGGAGGGGGACGGTCGTCGCTCAGAGGGCGGTGAGCTCCTCGCGGACGAAGCGCGCGAACTGGCGGGCGGCCGCCGACTCCGACCGGCTGCGGTTGCGGGCGATGCCGATGACGCGCGTCGCCTCGTCGGCCAGCGGGACCGCCACGATCCCCGGCTCGGCGGGGGTGTCGGGGATGAGGGCGACGCCGACGCCGTCTCGCACCAGCGCGCGCAGCGTCGCGAGCTCGGTGACCTCGATGACCGGCGCCATCACGACGCCGTGCGCGGAGAAGTAGGCGTCGGCGATGTGCCGCAGGCCCGATCCCGGACGCAGCGCGACCAGGTCGGCGTCCGCGAGGTCGGCGACGGTGACCCGATCCCGCCCGGCGAGGGGATGCCCCACCGGCACGCCGAGCACCAGCCGCTCCGCGGTCAGCGGCTGCCAGTCGATCTCGGGGTCGCGCGGGTCGGGACTCAGGAAGGCCAGGTCCGCGGAACCCTCGCGCAGCGCGTCCAGCACGGTGTCCGCCGTTCCGCCGCGCAGCACGAACCGGATGTCGGGGAACAGGCCGCGGTACTCGCTCACCACGCGCGGGATCAGCCAGCCGCCGAACGAGGAGACGTACGCGAGCGACACGGTGCCGGCCTGCGGGTCGCGCAGCGCGTCGATCCGCGCCCGCGCGTTCTCCAGCTCCGCCTCCGCCCGGGTCGCGTGGGCCAGCAGGATCTCTCCGTACTGGTTGAGCTCCAGGTGCCCGCGGCGCCGGTCGAACAGCTCCACCCCGGCCTCCGCCTCCAGCCGTGCGAGCGACCGGGACAGCGTCGACTGCGAGACGCCGAGCGCCTCGGCGGCCAGGGCGATGTGGCCCTCGGCGGCCAGCGCCCGGAACTGGGCGATCTCGTCGATCCGCATGCCTCCCATCATGGCGTACGGGGAGTACGGGGAGTACGGGGCGTGCGGGGCGCGAGTGGGCGTCCGGGGCCGGGGCGATGCGGCGTCATCGGGCCCGATCCGCATGCCTGGCGTGATCGCGCACCGCGCGCGCAGGGGCTTGCGGAGCCCATCCCCGATGCCGGAGGGTGGGCTCATGGCAATCCGGCTGCGTGCTCTGACCACCGTCGCGGCCGCCGTCGCCCTGGCGGCGGCGATCGGCGTCGTCTCCTCTGCGCCCGCGACCGCTGCGGTGCCGGCACCGGGGCCGACCTCGGCCGTCGTGACGGTCCGGGTCGGCGGCGACCGCGTCTCGGACACCGCCGTGGCTCCGCTCGACGGCGTCCAGCTCGGCCTCTTCGCCGCGCCCGACGACACGACGCCGCTGCAGACCTGCATCTCCGACCCCGACGGCGACTGCTCCTTCGTCGTCACCGGAGGGGTGCTGGGCACCAGGCCGTGGGTCAAGGAGATCGCCGCGCGGAGCGGCTGGTACGCGAACGACACCCTGCGAACCGGCCCCGGAAGCGGCAGCCCGTCGGCCGCGAGCGCGTACCGCTTCCAGACCCCGGTTCTCGTGGCGGGCCAGACCTACCGGTCCACCAAGGACTTCATGTTCAGCTCCTCGAACACGGACCCCACGCGATCCAACGGCGTGTGGCAGCAGTCCCGGGTCAATCCTCCGTTCCCGGCGCACTGCGGGATGGACGTCGCCTTGGTCTTCGACCTGTCCGCCTCGGTCGGCTCCTCCCTGCCCACGCTCAAAGCGGCAGCCGACTCGTTCGCTGACGCGTTCGTCGGCACGCCCTCCCGGCTCGCGGCCTTCAGCTTCTCCGCGCAGTCGCCGAGCGTGCAGGCCGCGACGGGCACGGTGGACGAGAACCGTCCGCAGCCGGTCTCCGTCTCCACCCAGGCCGGCGCCGACGCCTTCAAGGCCGAGTACGCCGGCTGGGGCCTCGGCGCCGGCACCAACTGGGACGCCGCGCTGCAGCGCGTCGCCGAGGCGGGCGTCCACTACGACGCCGTCGTCGTCCTCACCGACGGCAACCCGACCCGCTGGGGCGGCACGACCCTGCACGGCGACGGGTCGAACACGCACTTCACCGACGTCGAGGCCGCGATCTTCTCGGCCAACACCATCAAAGCCGGCGGCACCCGGATCATCTCGTTCGGCATCGGCAACGGCGTCTCAGGGTTGACCGCTCTCAACCTGTCCGCCATCTCCGGTCAGGAGGCGTTCGACCCGAACGCCGGGAACGTCGAGACCGCCGACTACTACCAGATCCCGGACTTCGCGGGAGCGGGCGACCAGCTGCGGCAGCTCGCGCTCGCCAACTGCTCCGGCGCCCTCACCGTGATCAAGGAGATCGCGCCGACGGACACCACCGGCGAGGATGTCTCGGGGGCGGAGCCGGCCGGGGCGGGCTGGACGTTCGGCGCGTCGGCCGTGACCCCGGGGACCTCCATCGATCCGGGCAGCGCGACGACGGAGGCCGACGGCACAGGCGGCGTCTCGTTCGACCTCGGCTTCCCGGCCGGGACGTCGAGCGCTCAGGTCGGAGTCGCCGAGGTCCAGCATCCCGGGTACCAGCTGGTCACCCAGGGCGGTCGGAACGCGGTGTGCACGTCGCTGGCCGACGAATCGCCCGTCCCCGTCGTCAACGACGGAGATCTGGGCTTCCGCGTCCCGGTCGGCTCCGACGAGGCGGTCAGCTGCGTCGTCTACAACCGGGCGATCGCGACGCCGCCGGTCACCCCGCCCGTGACCCCGCCCGTCACCCCGCCGACCGGCCCCGCGGGCGCGGGCGGCGGTCCACAGGAGCTCGCGGACAGCGGCTCCGACCTCGGTGGCCTGATCTGGCCGGCACTCGCCGGCCTGCTCCTGCTTGCGGCAGGACTCACTCTCCGGCTGTCACGCGTACGGGGCTAGCCAGGCGGGTCTGCTCAAATGAGCGGTCTACCCCCTAACGAGTTTTCTGTACGTTCACACAAGAGACAGCGGGCGGTTTTCTGCGATCCCTAAGGTGACCGCGGGCTCGCACGAGTTCCCCTTCCGACCGAGGAGAGAGATGTCAACCAGAACAGGCACGCTGTGGCGTGCTGTCACGGCCCTGGCCGTCGGGGCCGGGCTCGCCGCCGGCTCCATCGCCGCGACACCGGCGTTCGCCAGCACCGACGGCGCGGGCGTCGTCATCAACGAGGCCTACCTCTCCGGCGGCAGCGCCGGCGCGGCCTACACCAACAAGTTCGTCGAGCTCTACAACGGAGGCGACGCCGCCGTGTCGCTCAGCGGCTGGAGCGTCCAGTACCGGTCGGCGACCGGGACGGGGGCCGCAGGCGGCGTCGTCCCGCTCACCGGCAGCATCGCGGCCAAGGGCTACTACCTCGTCGCCGGCGCGTCCAACGGCACCAACGGCGCCGCGCTGCCGACGCCCGATGTCGCCAGCAACGCGCTCAACCCGAGCGGGACGACCGGGACGCTGATCCTCGCGAAGAGCGCGACCGCGCTCACGCTGCCCACCGGCTCGGTGACCGGCAACGCGAGCGTCGCCGACCTGGTCGGCTACGGCACGTCCAACACGTTCGAGGGCACCAAGGCGGCGACGGCGCCGACCGGCAACACCGACGTGAAGTCGCTGAACCGCACCGCGTTCAAGGACACGGACGACAACAGCGCCGACCTCTCCCTCAGCGCCACCATCACGCCGAAGAACGCGGGCGCAGCGACCGACCCCGGCGACCCGGGCGACGGCGGCACCGACCCCGGCACCGGAACCGACCCTGGACCGCCGGGAACGGTCGCGATCGCGGACATCCAGGGAACCGGTGACACCAGCCCGAAGGCGGGCCAGACGGTGACCACCGTCGGCGTCGTCACCGCGGACTACGCGACCGGCGGCTTCAACGGCTTCTACATCCAGACCCCCGGCACCGGCGGCGCGATCGACCTCGCGACGCACACCGCCTCCGACGCCGTCTTCGTCTACGGCTCCTCGTACGCGGCGCAGGTGAAGGCCGGCGACTACGTGCAGGTGACCGGCGCGGTGAGCGAGTACAACGGGCTCACCGAGGTCACGGCGACGAAGGTCACCCCGCTCGACGCGAGCACCGTCACCGCACCCGCCCCCGCGACCGTCGCGCTCCCGGCCACCGCCGCCCAGCGCGAGAGCCTCGAGGGGATGCTGATCGCACCGCAGGGCGCGTTCACCGTCACCGACGTCTACTCCGCCAACCAGTACGGCGAGATCGGCCTCGCGGCCGGCGACACGCCGCTCGTGCAGCCGACCGAGACCGCGCGTCCCGGCACCGCCGAGTACACCGCGGCGGTCGCGGCCAACGCGGCCCGCGCGGTCAGGCTCGACGACGGAGCCTCCACCAACTTCCTGAGCGCGGCCAACAAGTCCAAGCCGCTGCCGTACCTGTCGCTCAGCAACCCGGTCCGTGTCGGCGCCCCCGTCACGTTCACCAAGCCGGTCGTGCTCGACTACCGCAACGACGCCTGGAAGTTCCAGCCGACCGCCGAGCTGACGCCGGCCACCGCCGCGACCGTCCAGCCGGCCACGTTCGGGAACACCCGCACCGCCGCGCCGGAGAACGTGGGAGGCGACCTGCGCCTTGCCACGTTCAACGTGCTGAACTACTTCACCACCACCGGCGACCAGCTCTCCGGCTGCACGTTCTACACCGACCGCGACGGCAACAAGATCACCGTCAACAGCGGCTGCGACGCCCGCGGCGCCGCCGACGCCGTCAACCTGAAGCGCCAGCAGGACAAGATCGTCGCCGCGATCAACGCCCTCACCGCCGACGTCGTCTCCCTGGAGGAGATCGAGAACTCGGCGCGCTTCGGCCTCGACCGCGACGACGCGCTGAAGACGCTCGTCGCCGCGCTCAACGCCGCGGCAGGCAGCGAGGTGTGGGCGTACGTGCCCTCGCCCGCGTCCGTGCCGTCGACGGAGGACGTCATCCGGACCGCCTTCATCTACAAGAAGGCCGTCGCCGTCCCGGTCGGCGAGTCCCGCATCCTGCAGGACGCCGCGTTCTCCAACGCCCGCCAGCCGCTCGCGCAGGCCTTCAAGAAGGTCGGCAGTGCCGACTCGTCGGCGTTCATCGCGATCGTCAACCACTTCAAGTCGAAGGGGTCCGGCACCGGTGAGGACGCCGACCAGGGCGACGGCCAGGGCGCGTCCAACGCCTCCCGCGTCAAGCAGGCGCACGCGCTGGTCGCGTTCGCGGACGAGCGGAAGTCGACGCTGGGCCTCGACAAGGTCCTGCTGATCGGCGACTTCAACGCCTACCTCAACGAGGACCCGATCAAGGTCCTCACCGATGCCGGCTACGTCGACCAGGTCAGCACACGCACCGCCAAGGCCACGTACTCGTTCGGCGGCACGGTCGGCTCGCTCGACCACGTGCTCGCGTCGCCCGCCGCCGACAAGGCCATCACGGGCGCCGACGTGTGGAACATCAACTCCGTCGAGTCGGTGGCGCTGGAGTACAGCCGCTACAACTACAACGTCACCAACTTCTACGAGCCGGGGCCGTACCGCTCCAGCGACCACGACCCGATCGTGATCGGGCTCGGGCTGAAGGCCGCGCCGGTGACGCTCAACCTGCTGAACATCAACGACTTCCACGGTCGGATCGACAGCAACACCGTCAAGTTCGCCGGCACGATCGAGAAGCTCAAGGCCGAGGGCGGCGAGGGCAACACCCTCTTCCTCTCCGCGGGCGACAACATCGGCGCCTCCCTGTTCGCGTCGGCGTCGGCCGGCGACATCCCCACCCTGGACGTGCTGAACACGCTGGGCCTGAAGGCGAGCGCCGTGGGCAACCACGAGTTCGACAAGGGCTTCAGCGACCTCACCGGCCGGGTGAAGGACGCCGCCGACTTCGGCTACCTCGGCGCCAACGTGTACGAGAAGGGCACGAAGACGCCGGCGCTGCCGGAGTACGCCGTGTTCACCGTGAACGGCGTGAAGGTCGGCGTCATCGGCGCCGTCACGCAGGAGACCCCGACCCTGGTCTCGCCCGGCGGCGTCTCGACGCTCGACTTCGGCGACCCGGTGGAGGCGGTCAACCGCGTCGCCGGCGAGCTCACCGACGGCGACCCCGCCAACGGCGAGGCCGACGTGATCGTCGCCGAGTACCACGAGGGCGCCGGCTTCGGCCAGCCCGAGGGTGCGACGCTCGAGCAGGAGGTCGCGGCCGGCGGCGCGTTCGCCGACATCGTCACCAAGACCAGCGCGAAGGTCTCCGCGATCTTCACCGGTCACACGCACAAGCAGTACGCGTGGGAGGGCCCCGTGCCCGGCGTCGACGGCGCGACCCGCCCGATCGTCCAGACCGGCAGCTACGGCGAGAACATCGGCCAGATCACGCTGACGGTCGACGGCGACACCAAGAAGGTCATCGGCCACACCGACCGCAACGTCGCCCGCAGCACCGACAGCGACGCCGCGCTCGTCGCCGCCTACCCGCGCGTCGCGCAGGTGAAGACGATCGTGGACAAGGCGCTCGCCGACGCGGCGGTGATCGGCGGCCAGAAGGTCGGCTCCGTCACCGCGGACATCACGACCGCGTACCTGAACGGCGCCCGCGACGACCGGATGAGCGAGTCCACCCTGGGCAACCTCGTCGCCGACTCGCTGCTGTCGACCCTCTCGCCCGCCGACAAGGGCGGCGCGGAGATCGGCGTGGTGAACCCGGGCGGTCTGCGAGCCGAACTGCTCTACGGCACCGACGGCACCATCACCTACGCGCAGGCGAACGCCGTCCTGCCGTTCGTGAACAACCTGTGGACGACCACCCTGACCGGTGCGCAGTTCAAGCAGGCGCTGGAGCAGCAGTGGCAGCGCAACGCCGACGGCACCGTGCCGAGCCGGCCCTTCCTCAACCTCGGCCTGTCCAAGAACGTCAGCTACACGTACGACGTCACCCGGCCCGAGGGCGACCGCATCACGAGCATCCTCGTGAACGGCGTCGCCATCGACCCGGCCAAGTCGTACCGGATCGGCTCGTTCAGCTTCCTGCTGCAGGGCGGGGACAACTTCCGCGCCTTCGCTTCGGGCGCGGACACCCGCGACTCCGGCCTCATCGACCGGGACGCGTGGATCGGCTACATCTCCGCGCACAGCCCGCTGTCGCCGAGCTTCGAGCGCCGCGGCGTCTCCGTCACCGGGGTGCCCACCACGACGCTCAAGCAGGGTGAGCAGGTCAGCTTCGGTGTGCAGAAGCTCAACCTGACCAGCCTCGGCAGCCCGGCGAACACGTCCCTCGAACTGAGCTGGGGCGGCTCCGCCGTCATCGGCACGGTCCCGGTGGACGCGACGGGCTCTGCGACCGTGACCTTCACGGTCCCGGCGAACGCCGCGGGCGCCAGCACGCTGGTCCTGACGGCGAAGGAGTCCGGAACGACGGTGCGCATCCCGCTCACGGTCGCCGACGCTCCGACCGACGGCAAGCCCACCTCCGACCCGGTCGCGCAGGCCGAGGCGAAGCTGACAAAGGCCCTGCAGGGCAAGGTCGGCTTCAAGGACAAGGCCTACCACGCCAGTGACCCGATCGACATCACGGTCGGCAAGGAGCGCGCGGGCCAGTGGGTCTCCGTGTGGGTGTACTCCACCCCGCAGAGCGTCGGCAACGGCTGGGTGCAGGTGCCGGCGGACGGCGTCCTCCACCTGACGCTGCCGAAGCCGCTGAGCAAGGGCGACCACAAGCTCTCCGTCCAGGACCGCACGAACACCGTGATCGGCTGGGACACCATGAAGGTCGCCAACGGCAACGCCAACGGCCACTGGGTGTGGGAGCTCGTCTGGAACTGGCTGTTCGGCTGGATCGGCCAGTGGCTGCTGAAGTAGCAGGCTGACACCACGCAGAAGGGAGGATCCCCGGGACGCTCGCGCCCCGGGGATCCTCCCTTTGTCGCGCCAGGGCGGCGTGTCGGCCAGCCCGTCCTCCCTTCCTGACGCGCGCTAAGGTGACCGGATGGCCGATAACGACTGGCGGCGGATGCTCGCCGCTCTCGCGAACCAGGAGGCGCGCACCGCGTTCGCGCGCGTGACCCTCGGGCTGCCGCTCGGGGAGACCACCCGCGAGCGGCGGGCGCTCGACACGCTGGTGGCCGCCGGCCTGGTCTCCGACGGCGCGGTCTCCGAGGCCGGCATCCGCGCCGCGCTCGCCGGCGGCCACTCCCGGCCGACCGGCGTCGAGCGCTTCCTGGACGCGGACGGCCGGATCGACCGCTACCCGTCCGGCGCGGCGGACCGCGAGGCGCTGCTGCGCTGGGTCGCCGAGCGCGCGCTTCGCCCGGGCGAGGTGCTCGCCGAGCGCGACCTGACCGACCGGCTCGCCCGGTTCACCGGCGACCCCGTCGCGCTGCGCCGCTACCTGGTCGATGCCGGCCTCGTCGCGCGCACGCCGTCCGGCTCCGAGTACGCGCTCCCATGAGCGGGTTGCGCACAGGTATCGCGATCAGACCTCGAAGTAGAGGTGGGCGTGCAGCGCGCAGCCGGGGTTGAACGGCGCGGCGCACGCGGGACAGCCGGACACCTCCAGATACTCGGCGATCGTCAGCACGTGGTCGCAGACGCCGCACAGGATGGCGCGCTCGCCGCGGGCGGACAGCGGCCACTGCTCCGCGGGGTGGTCCGCCGCCTCGGCGTGGCACAGGTGGCACGGGTAGAACGCGCCGCAGCACGCGAACCGGATCGCGACGACGTCGAGCGGCGTCCGGTAGTGGACGCAGCGGGTCTCGTCGTCGACCGTGGGGCCGAGGACCGCGGGGCGGGCGGTGTCGCGCATCCCGTTCACCGTACGCCCCGCGCGGTGAGGGCGTCGCCGAGCTCGTCGGCGTGCTTGAGCGCGACCACCAGGAACGGGACGGCGAAGGTGCGCAGGCCGCCGCGCGCACCGCGCGCCCGCTGCGCCTCGCGCACGTCCCTGGCGAGCCGGGCGAGCACCGGGACCGTGCTGAGCGTCACGGTGAGCAGCAGCGCCGCGCGCTGCGGGTCGAGCCGCAGCGCCCGCCGCGGCGACAGCCCGCGCTCGACCGCGTCGAGCAGGTCCGTCACCCGGGTCGTGAGCACGAGCAGCCCGGCCAGCACGATCGCGGCGGTCACCCGCGCCGTGTTGGCGACGGCGGGCTCCGGCCCGAGGAAGATCAGCTGCCCCGCCACCGTGATCAGCACCACCCAGCGCACCGCGTAGACCTGCCGGCCGAGCTCGCGCATCCCGAGCATCCCGTCCCGGAGCGTCGCGGCGGCGTACGCGGCGACGCACACCCCGCAGGCGACGCCGGCCGCCCACCACACCGGCGGCAGCAGGGAAACCGTGAGCACGAGCGCGAGGATCAGCAGCGTCTTCGGCCCGGCCGGCATGCGGTGCAGCGGGCCGTCGCCCGGCCGGTAGAGGCTCAGCATCGCAGGATCGCCTCGGACTCGGCGATCACGTCGGAGGGCGTGCCGACGGCGGCGATCGTCCCGCCCGCGAACAGCACGGCCGCATCGCAGCGCCCGGCCAGCGCGAGGTCGTGCGTGACGAGCACCAGGCGGTGACCTGCGTCCTCGAACAGGTGACCGGCGACGCGGCGGGCGTTCCGCGCGTCCAGGTAGGCGGTCGGCTCGTCGGCGACCACCAGCTCGGGATCCCGGACGAACGCCCCGCACAGCGCGAGCAGCTGCTTCTGGCCGCCGGAGAGGTCGTGGGACGGACGGTCCGCGAGCGCGGACAGCCCGAATCGGTCGAGCGCGGCCGCCACCCGGGCGCCGACCGCGGCGGCGGGCAGCCGCTCGGAGCGCAGCGAGAAGGCGACGTCCTCCGCGACCGTCGGCATCACGATCTGGGCGTCCGGGTTGCTGAACACGAGCGCCGTCCGCCGCCGCAGTTCGGCTGCCTGCCGCGCGGGATCGAGGCCGAGCACGCGCAGCTCGCCGGCGGTGCGCGCGACCAGGGCGCCGAGCAGCCGGGCGAAGGTGGACTTGCCGGACCCGTTCTCGCCGACCACCGCGATCGTCCTGGCGTCCAGGTCGATCGACACCCCGCTCAGGACGTCGGCGTCGCCCAGGCGCACGTCCACGTCGCGCAGGTGCAGCGCCGGGACGGCCGGCGCGCTCATCGCACCACCTCCAGCACCGCCGCGACGCCGAGGCCGCCGCCGACCGACGCCGCCGCGACGCCGAGCGTCCCCGCGGGGGCTCCCGCGCGCACCAGCCGGCCGAACAGCCGGACGACCGCGACGGCTCCGCTGGCGCCCCATGGGTGCCCGAGCGCGAGCGCCCCGCCGTCCGCGCAGACGCGCTGGTCGTCGTCGGCGACGCCGAGCCGGTCGAGCACGGCCAGGCTCTGGGCGGCGAACGCCTCCACGATCTCGAACGCGGCGACGTCCTCGATGCCCGCGCCCGCGCGCTCCAGGGCGGCCAGCACGGCGGGCGCCGCGCCGATGCCGGGCAGCGCGGGGTCGCAGCCGACGACGGCGGACGCGCGGACGGCCAGACCGGGCGCTGTGCCTGCCGGCGTCGCTCCACCCGGCACGACGACGACCGCCGCCGCCCCGTCGCCGATCCTGGTCGCGGTCCCCGCGGTCAGCGTTCCGCCGGGGAACAGCGCGGGCAGGCGGGGGAGCAGCGCGGCGGCGCCGCCGATCGCGTCGTCGCCCGCCAGCCCGCCGACCGGCACCAGCTCGGCGTCGAACCGCCCCCCGGCGGCCGCGGCCACCGCCCTGGCGTGGCTGCGCGCCGCGTGCGCGTCCTGGCGGGAGCGCGGGATGCCGTCCGCGGCGGCGAGGTCCTCGGCCGCGCGCACCATGTCGGGATCGGCGAAGCCGTCGGGCGCGAACGGCGCGCGGGAGTACGGGACGCCGTCCAGCGAACGGACGGGGGCGGTGGACGCGCTCTCCACGCCGCCGGCGACCCGCGGCCGCTCGTCCCCGGCGCGGATCGCGGCGGCGGCGTCCAGCACGGCGGCCAGCCCGCTCCCGCACTGCCGGTCGACCGTCGCGCCCGGGACGCCCGTCCCGAGCCCCGCGGCCAGCGCGGCGAGCCGGGCCGGGTTGCCGCCCGGTCCCATGCAGTTGCCGAGCACGACGTCGGCCACCCGGACGGGGCCGCCCAGGGCGCGCTCGGCGTCGGCGACGGCGGCGCGCACCACGGGCGCCGCGAGCGCGGTGACGTCGAGGGAGGCGAGCGCCCGCCCGCGCGTGCCGATCGGTGTGCGGCGCGCGGCGACGATCACGGGCGCGCGGCCCGCATCACGCGGAGACACGGTCCACCTCCCCGGCGATCGCCCGGCGCGCGGCCTCGGCCCGCGCCGGCTTGCCGGAGGCGGTGCGCGGCAGCACCCCGGCGAACCAGCGCCGCGGCCGGTGCGCGGGTGCGAGCCGGGTCGCCGCGGCGGCGCGCAGCCCGGCCAGCGGGACCGGCCCGTCGCTCTCGACCAGCGCGGCGACGAGTGCGCCCACCGGCTCCCGCGGCACGCCGAACACGACGGCGTCGCGCACGCCGGGGACGGAGCGCAGCACCGCCTCCACCTCTTCCGGCACGATGGTCGCCGACGCGCTCAGGACGGCGTCGTCGGCGCGTCCGAGCAGGCGCAGCGGGCCGTCGCGCAGCTCGGCGCGGTCGCCGACGGTCGCCCACTCGGCGTCGCGGCGAAGCGGACCCGGGGCGTCCCCGGCGTATCCCGAGGCGACGAACGGCGAGCGCACCCACAGCACACCGTCGCGCACCCGCAGCTCGACGCCGGGGAAGGCGCGGAGCCCGTCGCCCTGGTCGACGGCGACGAAGGACAGCTCTGCGGCGCCGTAGTAGGCGGTGACCCGGATCCCGGCCGCCTGCGCGCGGGCGCGGAGGTCCTGGTCGAGGTGGGAGCCGCCGACGAGCGCGGCGCGCAGCCAGGGCACTCCCTTCTCGAGGGCCGCGCCCAGCGCCTGCGGCGTCCCGTGCAGGGCGGACGCGCCGTCGGCTTCGCCGGCCGCGCCCAGCACCGCGCGCGGACCGCCGGCCAGCGCGTGCGCGAGCGAGAACAGCGTCAGCGAGGACGCCGGAGGGGCGGGCAGCGCCACCGCGTCGCCCGGGCCACCGCCCAGGAAGCCGGCGATCGCGGGATAGGACGCCGCCCACGACTCCTCCGTGCGCAGCACGATCCGCGGCGAGCCGCTGCTGCCGGAGGTCAGGGTCGCCCAGGCGATGTCGGCGCCCGGACGCGCCGCCCGGGCCGCGGCCCGCACCGCCGCCCACTGCGCGGCGGGCCAGTGCGCGTCGCCGACCAGGGGGACATCGCCAGCGGCGCGCACCTCCCGCAGCCGTTCGAGCAGGTCGCCCTGCGCCGGATCCTCCTGCGCCGGATCGACGACGACGATCACGGAACGGGCGCGGCGTCGCGGGCCGGGACGGCGGCAGGGGTGGTCGTCCACACCCGGCGGAACGCGCGCGGGTAGGCGCGCACGAGCGTGGTCACGATCGCGGTCGCGATGACCGCCTTCACGACGTCGCCGGGCACGAAGACGAGGCTGCTGAGCGCCGTCGGCCCGAGCGGGAGGCGGGTGACCAGGCTCTGCACCGGGATGCCGACGGCGTAGATCACGAGGATGCCGCCCACGACGATCCCCACGGCGGTGCGCCAGAGCACGGGCTTCCGGCCGCCCGCGTGCACGATGAGGCCGATGACCAGCGCGCCGACGATCCAGCCGAGCGCGTAGCCCGCCGACGGGCCGACGAAGACGCCGATCCCGCCGCGGCCGCCCGCGAGCAGCGGCAGCCCGACCGCGACGAGCGCGAGCAGCACGGTCATCGAGAGCGCGCCGAGCCAGGGGCCGAGGATCGCCCCGGCGAGCATCACGCCGAGCGTCTGCGCGGTGATCGGCACCGACCCGAAGACGGTGAAGCCGCCGGGGAGGCCGAGCACGGCGACGACGGCCGCGAACACCGCGACCCTGGCGAGGTCGGTGGCGTCCAGACGCCGGAGGCGGCCGGAAGAGGCCGGAGCGGGGGAGGGGGTCATCGGGAGGTCCTTCGTCGCTGTTGCACCTGAACACTGTTCACCTGAACGGTGTTCACTATAGTGGTGACGTGACGGGAATCGAAAGCGGCCGCAGGCACACCCGCGACGATGTCGCGCTGACCGCGCTGCGCATCCTCGACGACTACGGACTGCCCGACCTCACGATGCGCAGGCTGGCCGCGGCGCTCGACGTGCAGCCGAGCGCGCTGTACTGGCACTTCCCGAACAAGCAGACGCTGCTGGCCGACCTGGCCGACCGCATCGTCGCCGCCGCGCCCGCGCGGCCGGCGCCGGATCCCGCGCCTGGCGCCGGCGACTGGACCGCGGCCGTCCGGTCCGAGGCCGCCGCCCTGCGCGACGCCCTGCTCGCCTACCGCGACGGCGCCGAGGTCGTCGCCAGCACCCTCGCGCTCGGCCTCGGCTCGACGCTCGCGCACGACAGGCTCGCCGCGGCCGTCGTGTCCGGCGGCTTCGATGACGCTACGGCGCACCGCGCCGCGACCGTCCTGCTGCACTTCGTGCTCGGCCACGTCTCGCACGAGCAGCAGAGGATGCAGTACGACTCGATCGGCGTCCTGGCCGACCCCGCACCGACGCCCGAGGACGACGGCGACCCGGCGGCCGAGTTCGGCTTCGGCGTCGACCTGTTCGTCGGCGGACTGGAGCTCAGTCGCTCCCGAAGGTGACCTTCCAGCCGCCGACGGCGGTGGTGGCCAGGTTGAAGAGGGCCGCGAAGATCGCTCCGAGCGCCGACACCACGAAGACCTCGAGCAGCGCGACGACGAGGGTGAACGTCATCACGTTCGGGAAGGTCAGCCCGGCGACGAGCGAGGCACCCTGGTCGCCGGCGACGCTCTCCAGCAGGTCGCTCGCGGTCTTCACGATGCCGATGCGGTCGAGGGCCTCCCAGAACAGCAGCGCGAGCACGACCGTGATCACGGCGAGCACCAGGCTGACCAGGAACGACATCTTCAGCGCCGACCAGAAGTCGATGTAGACCAGGCGCATCGTCGCCCGCTTGGTCTGCTTCTTCTTCGCCGACATGCGGCCTCCCCGGATGGTGCTCGTGTACGTCCGTCGTGTCCGTATCCCCTCGCGCAAGTGTAGCGGCCCCGAGGGACGGCTCCCGCGCACGGCGATGGCGGCGAAACAAACCAATCGACCGGTTATCCGTGTATGCTGTACGGGCGGGGGACGCCCGACCGACGTCGTGACGCGAGCCGGCACTGCCGGCGCGGTCGATGGGGGGACGGCGGTCGGGCGTACTTCTCCGCGGGGCTCCGGCCCTACTCGGCGATCAGGTCCGCCAGGCCGCGCAGCGCCTCCAGCCGCTCCGGCCGCACGATCCCCGGCAGCAGCACGATCCAGAGCTCGCGCACGCGCTGCAGCAGGTCGGCGCGGCCGGTCAGCGTCTCCGACACGAGTTGCACGCCGGTGAAGGCGGGGGAGAGGAAGTGCGCGAGCATCCCAGGGTCGACCGTCGTGGCGACATCGCCCTCGTCGATCCCGCGCCGGAAGAGCTCCTCGCCCGTGCGGAACCAGTCCTCGTACGGCTGCGAGACCGGCTCCGCCGAGGTCGAGACGTCGGTGGTCAGCCGGATGCCCGCCTGCACGATGGGATCCTCCAGCAGCTGGTGCGCGAGGCTGCGGTTGAGCAGTACCATCGTCTCCAGCGCCGGCCTGCCCTCCGCGACGATCTCCGCGGACGCGGCCATCGTGCGCCGGTGCTGCTCCTCGATCACGGCACGCGCGAGCGCGTCCTTGGAGTCGAAGTGGAAGTACAGCGCGCCCTTCGTCATCCCCGCGGCCGAGGCGATGTCGGCGATCGATGCGAGGCCGTAGCCGCGCTCGCGGAAGACCGCCGCGGCGCCACGGACGATGGCGTCACGGGTGACGAGAGCGCGCGGCTGAGTGACCATGACGCCTACACGTTAACCCGCCGTTGCTCTGCGCGGGATGCGCGACTTCACCCGGGCGGCGTAGGTTTGCGGTATCCAGCATCCGAGCGAGGGGAGCACCCGTATGCCGACCGTGGCCGACACCATCGTGGAGATCATCAGGGATGCGGGGGTGAAACGCGTCTACGGCATCCCGGGCGACTCGCTCAACGGCTTCACGGATGCGTTGCGGCGCGCGGGCGACGTGACCTGGGAGCACGTGCGGCACGAGGAGGCCGCGGCGTTCGCTGCGGCCGCGGAGGCCGCCCTCACCGGTGAGCTCGCGGTGTGCGCCGGCAGCTGCGGGCCGGGTAACCTGCACCTGATCAACGGGCTGTTCGACGCGAACCGCAGCCGCGTCCCCGTGCTCGCGATCGCCGCGCAGATTCCGGGCGCCGAGATCGGCAGCACCTACTTCCAGGAGACGCACCCCCAGGACCTGTTCCGGGAGGCGTCCGTGTACAGCGAGATCGTGAGCATGCCGGAGCAGCTGCCGCGCATCCTCGAGATCGCCATGCGGACCGCGGTGGAGCGGCGCGGTGTCGCGGTCGTCGTCATCCCCGGCGAGATCTTCCTCGCCGACGCAGCAGGACGCCGCAAGTCCGCGCCCATCGCCTACGCGCCCCGGGTGACCCGGCCGAGCGACGCCGAGCTCGACGCGGCGGCGCAGATCCTGAACGGCGCGAAGAAGGTGACGATCCTGGCCGGTGCAGGCGCGGAGGGCGCGCACGGGCAGCTCATCGACATCGCCGGCGCGCTCAAGGCGCCGGTCGTGCACGCGCTGCGCGGCAAGGAGTTCGTCGAGTACGACAACCCGTACGACGTGGGCATGACCGGCCTGCTCGGCTTCTCGTCCGGCTACCGGGCGATGGAGAGCTGCGACGCGCTGCTGATGCTCGGCACCGACTTCCCGTACCAGCAGTTCTACCCGTCGAAGGCGAAGATCATCCAGGTCGACATCCGCGGCGAGAACCTGGGACGCAGGACGCCCGTCGACCTGGGCCTGGTCGGCAGCGTGAAGGACACGGTCGAGGCGCTGCTCCCGCGGCTGACGCAGCGGTCGGACAGCAAGCACCTGGACTCGTCGCGCTCGCACTACGCCAAGGCCCGCAAGAGCCTGGACGACCTGGCCGTCAACGACCGCAACCGCACGCCCATCCACCCGCAGTACGTCGCGCGGCTGATCAGCGAGCTGTCCTCGGAGGACGCGGTGTTCATCCCGGACGTCGGCTCGCCGGTGGTCTGGGCCGCGCGCTACCTGCGGATGAACGGCTCGCGCCGGCTGATCGGCTCGTTCAACCACGGCACGATGGCGAACGCGCTGCCGCAGGCGATCGGGGCGCAGACGGCGTTCCCGCAGCGGCAGGTGGTCGCGCTCGCCGGCGACGGCGGCCTCGCGATGCTGATGGGCGAGCTGCTGACCCTGGTGCAGAACAAGCTGCCGGTGAAGATCGTGGTGTTCAACAACTCGTCGCTGAACTTCGTCGAGGTCGAGATGAAGGCGGCGGGCTTCGTCACCTACGGCACGGGGCTCGAGAACCCGGACTTCGCGCGGGTCGCGCAGGCCGTCGGCATCCACGGCCAGCGGGTCGAGAAGCCGGACGAGCTGGAGAGCGCGCTGCGCACGGCGTTCGCGCACGACGGGCCGGCCCTGGTCGACGTGGTGACCGCGCGCCAGGAGCTCAGCATCCCGCCGGCGATCACCGCCAAGCAGGTCAGCGGCTTCACGCTCTACGCGTTGCGCACGATCATGTCCGGCCGCGGCGACGAGCTCATCGACCTCGCCGACACCAACGTCTTCCGCCGCCTCTTCGACTGACCCGCCGGCTCTCTCCACAGGCACCCGCCCGAGTACGCAGAAAGTGGGCCCGAAACGGCCGAGTACGCAGAGTATCTGCGTACTCGGCTAGTTGATGCAGACGGTGTCGGAGTAGTTGGTGGCGGGGCCGGAGGGGATCGGGGCCGGCTTGGGGGCGGTGGAGCCGCCGCCGGAGCCGGAGGAACCGCCCGAGGTGGACCCGCCTGCGGCGGGAGCGGCGGGCATGCGGCCGTCGTCGCCGAGCACGAGGGTCACGCCGCTGACCGACGAGGTCTCCTGCACGCCGGCCCCCGCCACGTAGGCGGCGACCGCCTTGGCCTGCGCCTCCTGGCCCTTCGGGTACTTGATGATCGTCGTGGTCTGGGTGTCCGCATCGCCCGGGGTGCCGGTCTTGAACCCGGCCGCCGCGAGCGTCTGGGTCGCCGCGGTCGCCGCGCCGTTCTGGCTGCCGCCGTTCAGCACCGTCACGGTCGTGTCGGCCGGCTTCGCCGCCTTCGCGTCGTCGTACGCGCTCGGCGTGCCCATCAGGCTCTGGATGAACGCGGGCATCGCCGCCGTGTCCACCTCGACGATCGAGAGGTCCTCGCCGTCCACCGTGATGGTCGGGGTGCCGCTGATCGGGATGGTCGCCGACTGGATCTTCCCGCCCGTGAGCCCCTGCATCTGCGCCGCCAGCTGCAGGAAGTTGAGGCCGGGGTCGGTCTCCAGCGACCCGCTGACCGCATCCAGGACGGCGGTGAGCTTGCCGGGGTTGAGCAGCGTCCCCGCGGATAGGAACTTGTGCGCCTCCACCGAGAGGAAGTACTGCTGCCGCACCACGCGGTCGAGGTCGCCGCGCGGCAGATCGTGCCGCTGCCGGACGAAGGAGAGCGCCTGCTTGGCGTCCAGCGTCGACACGCCCGCCGGGAACTTGGCGCCGGAGAACGGGTCGTCCACCGCGTTCTTCAGGCAGACCTGCACCGGCCCGAGCGCCTGCGCGATCGTGTAGAAGCCGAGCAGCGAGACGCGCACGTAGTGGTCGATCGTCAGCCCGGTCAGGTTCTGGACGGTCTGGATGAGCAGCTTCGCGCCGCTCGTCGGGTCGGTGCCGCCCCCGCCGAGCGAGAACGCGGCGTTGAGCTTGTTCATCCCGTGACCCGGCACCTCCACCCAGGAGTCGCGCGGCAGCGAGATGAGCGTCGCGGACTTCCCGTTCGCCGGGATGTGCAGCACCATCATCGTGTCGGTGTTCGTGCCGCCGCCGTCCTCGGTCGTGCTCAGCTGGTCGAGCTGCGCCTGGGTCGCGCCGTCCGGGCGGTGGTCGTCGCCGACGAGCAGGATGTTCTGGTCCTGGCCGTCGACGTCGTTCTTGGGCTTGTTCGCGTCGTCGATGACGTTGACGTGCGTCACGCCGCCGACGAAGCGGAAGTAGCTGTACGCGGCGTACCCGCCGAGGACGACGAGGAGCACGGCCAGCGCGCCGGCCGTCCACGCGATGATGCGCTTGGCGCGCTTGCGCTTGCGCGGGGGCCTGCCGCGGCGGCCGCGACCGCCGCGGCCGTCGTCGCCGCCGGAGCCGTCGTCGCCGCCTCCGCCGTAGCCATCATCGTCGCCACCGCCGTAACCGCCGTATCCGTCGCCATCGGACCCGCGCCCGCCGCCGGAGCCGCCGCGCCCGCCGCCGGAGCCGAGCCCGAACGGGTCGAAGCCATCCGGCCCGGCCACTCGTCCGCCCGCGGCCCCAGCCGCGCCTGCCGCCCCCGGCCGCCCGGAGGGCACGCCGGATGCCGGCCGCGTCGCCCGCACCGGGCGGCGCGGGTCGCCGGAGGGCACGCTGCCGAGCACGCGGGTGGGGGGCTCCTCGCGGTCGCGGGAGCCGTCGGCCCCGGAGTCGCCGGCGGCGGGGAAAGTCGGACGTCGCACAGCAGAACGCTAGAGGGCGGAGCCTGCGAAGCCCCTGGTTTCCCGCGGTGTTCCCGAGGAATCACCAGCTTTTCCGCGCCGTGCTCCCAGCGTCACCGGGATAACCGGCGCGCGCAGCCTGCGAGAACGCTCACGCGTCGGCCGCCGACGCGCCGGGCACGGCCTCGCGCTGCATCGCCTCGGTCATCCGCTGCGCGATCGCGAGCAGCTCGTCCTGCTGCTCCGGTGTGATCGCGTCGTAGAGGATGCGCCGGATGGTCTTGGTGTGCCCGGGGAGCGCGCGCACCACGACTCGTCGGCCGTCGCCGGTCAGCGCGATCCAGGTGGCCCGCCTGTCCTCGGCGCAGTCCTGGCGCTCGACCAGCCCGCGCGCCTCCATCCGCGTCACCTGGTGCGAGATCCGGCTCTTCTCCCAGCCGGTCAGCTCGACCAGGTCGCGCACCCGCAGCCGGCGGCCGGGGGAGCGGACGAGCGCCATCAGCACCTCCAGCTCGGAGATCGAGATGCCGTCGTCGCGCTGCAGCTGCGCGTCCAGCGTCCGGTCGAAGCCGCGCCGCATCAGGTAGAAGGCGTGAAAGAGCTCCTCCTCCTCGGCCGTCAGCTTGCGCGGGTCCGGCCGTGTGCGCGCGGTGGGCATACGCCATCCTCGCACGGTGCGCGCGGTCAGTGGGCGAGCTGCTCCAGGAACACCACGAGCACGCCGAGGGCGACGAGCGCAGCGAGTACGACGAGCTGCTTCCAGCCGGCGATCCCGGCCCTGGACACGGCGATCCTGGCCACCACGGCGAGGGACACGATGAGCGCGACGATCGCCACGATCATCGCCGTGCGCACCTGCACGATCCCGCCGAGCGCCAGCAGCAGCATGATCACCGGGACGACGAGGACGCCGAGCGCGCGGGAGGCGACGGCCAGCATGTGCCGGAACTCGCGCGCGGACGGCAGCGTGTTGTGGGCGATCATGTGCGCGACGAAGTCGGAGGCGAGGCCGGCGAGCAGCACGCCGATCACCGAGATGAGCAGCGTCCACAGCACCGTGCCCGGGTCCAGGTGCTCGCCGTGCGCGTTCATCGCCATCAGCACCGCCAGGGCGGTGAAGGTGACGTAGATGCGCTCGCGGAGCCGGTCGCCCGCCTCCCTGCGCTCCTCCTCGGTCGCGTCCGCTGGCAGTCGCCGGTCGTCAGACATGCCGCGAGCCTAGCGGCGCGGGCGCCGACATGTGGCGCAAATGTCGCTTCCCCGCCCGCGGCCAGCCGACATTTGGCGCAAATGTCGTTTCCGACCCGCGGCCAGCCGACATTTGGCGCAAATGTAGCTTCGCCCGAGCAGTCAGCCGAGATTTGGCGCAAACGTCGCGCTCGCGCGGCGGGAATAGCCGGATGGACGGCGGGGTTCGCGGAAGGTGACGCATCAACTATTCAGGAGGTTTCCCCTATGACCAGGATCGCGATCATCATCGGCAGCACCCGCCCGGGCCGCAACGGCGAGGCCGTCGCCCGCTGGGTGCTCGAGCACGCGCAGCAGCGCGACGGCGTCGAGTACGAGCTCGTCGACCTCGCCGACTGGAACCTGCCGCACCTCGACGAGCCGATGCCCGCCGCGGCCGGCCAGTACGCGAACGACCACACCAAGGCGTGGGCGGCGAAGATCGCCGAGTTCGACGGCTACCTGTTCGTCACCCCCGAGTACAACCACAGCACGTCCGGCGCGCTCAAGAACGCGATCGACTTCGTCGGGGCCGAGTGGTACAACAAGGCCGCCGGCTTCGTCAGCTACGGCGTCTTCGGCGGCGCCCGCGCCGTCGAGCACCTGCGCCTGGTGCTCTCGCAGCTGCAGGTCGCGACCGTGAGCGCCTTCGTCGGCCTGAGCCTCGCGCACGACTTCGAGAACTGGACGCTGAAGCCGGGCGCCGACAAGGCCGCCGGCCTCACGCCGCTGTTCGACCAGCTCGAGTCCTGGTCGGCCGCCCTCGCCACCGTTCGCCAGGGCGAGCAGGAGGAGGACGCCGCCGCCTGAGGCGGGTCCGCGCGGCCGGCGCTGCGCAGCCGAGCTCGGGGACCCCGGGCTCAGGTCTGGCAGACCGGGCAGAAGTAGCTGACCCGCTCCTCCAGCTCGGTCCTGCCGAGGCTGGAGGAGCGGATCAGCGTCCCGCAGCGTCGGCAGGGCTGCCCCGCGCGGCCGTACACCCAGGTGTTGCGGCCGCGGCGGGTGTCGCCGGTGGTGACCCGGATGCTCCGGTCCCGGTTCGCCACCAGCATCCGGCGGGCGAGGTCGACGGTCGCAGGGACGTCGGCCTCGCCCACCGGGCGCGTCGGCAGCATCCCGCGCACGAAGCACAGCTCGTTGGCGTAGACGTTGCCGACGCCGGCCAGGTTGTGCTGGTCGAGCAGGGCGACGGCGACCGGTGTCTCCGGGTGCGCCGACAGCCGGGCGACGGCCTCGGCGGCGTCCCAGTCCGGCCCGAGCAGGTCCGGTCCGAGGTGGCCGACCGCCTCGTCCTCGCGGTCGCGAGGCAGAACCTCCAGAACGCCGAGCAGGAAGCCGACGACGTCGTTCTCCTCGGTCCGCAGCACCGCCCGCGCCTGGTGGCCGGGATGCCGCCAGCGCCCGCCGCGCGGGTACACCTCCCACGATCCCTCCATCTTGAGGTGGCTGTGGATCGTCATGTCGCCCACGCGCATGAGCAGGTGCTTGCCGCGGCTGAGCACCTCGTCCACGGTCCGGCCGGACAGGTCGACCGTGGCGAACGCCGGGACCCGGAAGTCGGTGGCGATCAGCGTGCGCCCCTCCAGCACGGCGCGCAGCCGCTTGGCCGCCTGGTAGACGGTGTCGCCCTCAGGCACGGGATGCTCCGCTCACGACGCCGCCACGGTCCCTCCGCCGCACGCCGTCACCCCCGCAGCCGCAGCCCGCGTGGCGTCGGCAGGAAGCCTGCCTGGCCGAGCGCATCGCCGAGGGGGGTGCCGAGCACGAACGCGCCGTTGACGGTCTCCACGGCCAGCTTGTCCACGCGCCGGGCCGTCACCAGGCCGGCGAGCGCGCGGGATGCGGCGTCCAGAGCGGGCCGGGTCTCCTCGACCTGCTGGTCGGCGAAGCAGAGCAGGCTCTTGCCTCCCCGCTCGACGTAGAGGACGAGTTCGCCGTCCACGAGCACGACGAGCGCGCCCGCCTTGCGCCCGGGGCGGTGTCCCGTCCCGCCCTCGGTCCCGCCCTCGGCCTGCGGCACCGCCGGCCACGGCAGCGCGGCGCCGTACGCGTTCGCCGGGTCGGTCGCCGCCAGCGCGACGGCCTCGTACGGCCGCGGCTGGGTGTGGTCGCGCGCGAAGCCGCGCAGCCGGTCCACCGTTGGGCCGCTCGCGAACTGCGCCCCCCCGAGCGTCTCCACGAAGTAGCCGCGCCGCGCGCGCCCGGTCTCCTCGAACCCGCTGAGCACCTTGTAGGCGAGTGCGAAGCCGCCGGGCGTTCCCTCGTTCATGACCGAGCCGCGGGTGACGACGCCGTACCGGTCGAGCAGCGTCTCGGCCTGGCCGTGCGCGCGGACCGTGGAGTCGAGGTCGCGTTCCGGGAGCAGCGACCAGCGTCCTGCGACCGTCGGCGGGCCCATCCTGGTCACCATCGCCGACCGCGTCGCGACGCGTCCGCGGTACATGCGCGACCGCGTCGGCTGGCGCGGGCGCTTATGCGCGGCGGACCCGCTGCCGGTGAGCGTGCGCAGCGGGGCGAGCGTGTCGTTGGTCACGAGCCCCGCCCAGACCAGGTCCCACAGCGCGGTGACCAGCACGTCGTCGTCGATGGCCTGGCCGGCCTCGGCGCCGAGCGCGTCCGACAGCTGCCGGAAGAAGTAGCCGCCCCCGCGGGAGAGTGCGGACAGGATGCCGCGCTGCAGCTCGTCCGGCTCGTGCTCGGCCGGGGGAGCGAGGGTGAGCGGCGCGGCGTCCGCAAGGTGCAGGCTGATCCAGCCGTCGTTGCCCGGGAGGGTGCCGTCGCCCGCCCAGATCACCTCGCCGGTCGCGGTCAGCTCGTCGAGCATCGCGGGGCTGTAGTCGGCGACCCGGCTCGGCAGGACGAGCGACTCCCACGCGGAGGCCGGGATGCGCGCCCCGGCGAGCTGCTCGATCACGGACGCGACCGCGTCGACGCCGCGCAGGGTGGACCCGACGTGCTGCCAGTCCGGCAGGAAGCGCGCGAGGGTCGGCGTGTCGACCGGCTCGACCTCGTGGCGCAGCGCGGCGAGCGACATCCGCCGCAGCCGCCGCAGCACCTCGGCGTCGCTCCACTCGCTGCCGTGCGCGTGCGGGCGGAACTCGCCCTCGACCACGCGGCCGTCGTGCCCGAGCCTGCGCAGGGCATCGTGGACGATCGCGGGGCCGAGCCCGTAGCGGGCGGCGATGTCGGCGGTCTCGAAGGGACCGTGCGTGCGCGCGTAGCGGCTGACGAGGTCGCCGAGCGGGTCGTCGACGGGCTCGATGAACGCGACGGGCACGCCGATCGGCAGGGGCACGCCGAGCGCGTCGCGCAGCCGGGAGGCGTCCTCGATGGCGGCGTAGCGCTCGCTGCCCGCGATGGTCACCTGCAGCGCCCGCTTGCTGTCGACCAGCGCGGCGAGATGCGCCCGGGCGGTCGCGACGTCGGCGGCGGGGGTGCTGGGGGCGGGTGTGTCGGGATCGGCGTCGGCGCCGGCGCCCTGCCCCGCACCCTCGGCAGCACTCGCCGCGCTCCGAACGGCCGCGCCCGCATCCCCCTCGCCCTGCAGCCGCTCCGCGACCTCCTCCGCGCTCAGCGGCCCGAGCAGCCGGAGCAGGTCGGCGACCCCCTCCAGCCCGCGCACCCGGCGCTCCGGGTCGAGGCGCTGCAGCTGCCTCTCCACCCGCTCGATCACTGCGGGGTCGAGCAGCTCCCGCAGCTCCGCCCGGCCGAGCAGCTCCGCGAGCAGCCCGGCGTCGAGCGACAGCGCGGCGGCACGGCGTTCGGCGAGCGGGCTGTCGCCCTCGTACATGAACGCGGCGACGTAGCCGAACAGCAGCGACCGCGCGAACGGCGACGCCGACTCGGTGCTCGTCTCCACCAGCCGGATCCGGCGCTGCGCGATCTCCTGCGTCACGGCGTCCAGCGCCGGCAGGTCGTAGACGTCCTGCAGGCACTCGCGGACCGTCTCCAGGATGATCGGGAAGCTCGGGTACTTGCGGGCGACGTCCAGCAGCTGCGACGCCTTCTGCCGCTGCTGCCAGAGCGGCGACCGCTTGCCAGGGTTGTACTTCGGGAGCAGCAGCGCCCGCGCCGCGCACTCGCGGAACCGGGACGCGAACAGCGCGGACCCGCCGACCTCGAGCGTCACCAGCTCGTCCAGCTCCGCCGGCTCGAACACGAACAGCTCTCCGCCAGGCGGGGTGGATTCCGTGTCGGGAATGCGAACGATGATGCCGTCGTCCGCCGCCATCGCGCCCGCGTCGATCCCGTAGCGCTCGCGCACACGCGCCTGCACGGCCAGCGCCCACGGCGAGTGCACCTGCATGCCGTACGGGGAATGCAGCACGACGCGCCAGTCGCCCAGCTCGTCGCGGAACCGCTCCACCACGAGCGTGCGGTCGGTCGGGACGTGTCCCGTCGCCTCCTTCTGCTCGGTGAGGAACGCGAGCAGGTTCGTGGTCGCGTTCACGTCGAGTCCCGCCTCCACGCAGCGCAGCTCCGCATCGGCGGGGGATGCGGTGCTCAGCTCGCGCACGAACGCGCCGACCGCGCGGCCCAGCTCGGCCGGCCGGCCGATGCCGTCGCCCTTCCAGAACGGCAGCCGGCCCGGCTCCCCGAACGCCGGCGTGACCAGAACGCGGTCGTGCGTGATCTCCTGGATGCGCCAGCTCGTCGAGCCGAGCGCGAAGACGTCGCCGACGCGCGACTCGTAGACCATCTCCTCGTCGAGCTCGCCGACCCTGCTGGCCTTCTCTCCGACCATGTAGACGCCGAAGAGCCCGCGGTCGGGGATCGTCCCGCCGCTCGTGACGGCGAGGCGCTGCGCGCCCGGTCTCCCGGTGAGCGTCCCCGCGTCCCTGTCCCAGACGATGCGCGGCCGCAGCTCGGCGAACTCGTCGGACGGATAGCGCCCGGCGAGCAGGTCGAGGGTGGCGTCGTACGCGCTGCGCGGCAGGGTCGCGAAGGGCGCGCTGCGGCGCACGGTGTCGAACCACTCGTCCGCGTCGATCGGCTCCAGGGCGGTGGCGGCGACGGTCTGCTGGGCGAGGATGTCCAGCGGGTTCGCCGGGACCCGCAGCGTCTCGATCAGCCCGCCGACCATCCGCTCGGTGGCGACCGCCGAGTGGATGAGGTCGGCGCGGTGCTTGGGGAAGACGACGCCGCGGGACACCTCGCCGACCTGGTGGCCGGCCCGGCCGACGCGCTGCAGCCCGCTCGCCACCGACGGCGGCGCCTCCACCTGCACCACCAGGTCCACGGCGCCCATGTCGATGCCGAGTTCCAGGCTGGAGGTGGCGACGACGCAGCGCAGTCGTCCCGACTTGAGGTCGTCCTCGATCAGGGCGCGCTGCTCCTTGCTGACCGAGCCGTGGTGGGCACGGGCGAGCACGAGCGACTCCGCGTCGTCGGCGACCGCTTGCGAGCCGCGGGTCTGGCCGGAGCCGCCCATCAGCTCGGCGGGAGCGCGGCGGGCGGCTGCGGCGTCCGGCGCGTCCGCCTCGCCGCCGAGCACGCGCTCCTCGTAGATCTCGTTGAGCCGGGCGGTCATCCGTTCCGCGAGCCGCCGCGAGTTGGCGAACACGATGGAGGACCGGTGCTCGAGCACACGGTCGACGATCGCCTCCTCCACGTGCGGCCAGATCGAGCCGGCCTGCGGGGCGGAGCCGTCGTCGTTCCCGCTGGCGAACGTGGAGGTGCCGAGCTCGCTCATGTCCTCGACGGGGACGACGACGCGCAGGTCGAAGCGCTTGCCGGCCGGAGGTGCGACGACCTCGACGGGCGAGCGGCCGCCGAGGAAGCGCGCCACCTCTTCGGGCGGGCGGACGGTCGCGGACAGGCCGATGCGCTGGGCCGGCTTCTCGAGCAGCGCGTCCAGGCGCTCCAGCGACAGCGCGAGGTGCGCGCCGCGCTTGGTGGAGGCGACGGCGTGCACCTCGTCGACGATGACCGTCTGGACCGTGGCGAGCGTCTCGCGCGCCTGCGAGGTGAGCATCAGGAACAGCGACTCGGGGGTCGTGATCAGGATGTCGGGTGGGTTCGCAACGAGCGCCCGGCGGTCCGAGGACGGAGTGTCGCCCGAGCGGACGCCGACGCTCACGTGCGGGGGCTCCTGGCCGAGCCGCTTCGCGGTCTGGGTCACGCCGACGAGCGGCGCGCGCAGGTTGCGCTCGACGTCGACGCCGAGCGCCTTCAGCGGCGAGATGTAGAGGACGCGCGTGCCGGGCGTCGTTCGCTCCTCCGACGAGAGCCGATCGATCGCCCAGAGGAAGGAGGCGAGGGTCTTGCCGGAGCCGGTCGGCGCGATGACGAGCGCGTGCCTGCCCCGCGAGATCGCGTCCCACGCGCCCTCCTGGGCGGGCGTGGGCGCGGCGAACGCCCCGCGGAACCAGTCGCGGGTCGCGGGGGAGAACCGGTCGAGCACGTCGCTCATCCCTCTATCCTCCCCCCGCCCGCCGACCCTGCGGTTGGCCCCCCGATGCGCGGCTCCGCGCCCACTCCCCACCCACCCCCGAAGCGCCCCGCCGATTCGTCACGAATCGGCGCGATTCGTGACGAACGGCACGCATTCGTGACGAATCGCGGGAGGAACGGGCGCGGCGTCGGCCGTGCGGTCAGCGGGGCAGGTGCGCGCGGATGAAGGACGAGATGTCGCCGAGCTCCAGCGGCGAGATGCCGTGGCCGAGGCCCTCGTAGATGCGCGCATCCAGCGCGGAGTGCTCCGGCAGCCACTGCGCGGTCCGGTCGACCGAGACCGTCGGGATGGTGTCGTCGCCCGTGCCTCGGCCCCAGAACACCGGGACGCGCCGCTCGGCGAGGGCCGCATCCCCGTCGTGGCGGCCCTGCACGACGAAGCCGGACAGGTTCACGGCGTAGTCGAAGCGCTCGGGTGCGAGGCGCAGCAGCTGGAGGGCGAGGGCGCCGCCCTGCGAGAAGCCGAGCAGGCCGGTCGGCGCGGGCGGCTGGTCGTCGAGCCAGTCCAGCACGGCCTGCGCCGCGGCGTCGGCGTTGCCGGCGAGGGGGTCGCCCGGCACGTTGATGAAACGGGAGAACCACGCGAAGCCCGGACCCTCGGGGATGGGCGCGCGCAGAGAGGCGATCACCGGCTCGAGAGGAAGGTAGGCCGCGATCCCGAACAGGTCGGCCTCGTCCGATCCGTAGCCGTGCAGCAGGAGCAGGCGGGGCCGGTCGGTGCGGTCGCGCTCACCGGCGGACCAGAGGACGGCATCACGGTCGATATGGAGATCGGGGGCGGGGAACGGCACCCTCCATTGTGTGCCCGCCCCGGCTGTTCTCCACAGCCCCCGTGCGAGTGGCGCTTGTGCACAGATCTCCGCCCCCGTGTCGCGCGCGCGGACGCTTCCGTAGGATCGACCCATGAGCGTGCGCACTCCGGACCCGGACCCGACTCCCGACCTGCCTGGCGACGGCGTCCAACCCGGCCCCGCGTGGCTGAGCGACATCGAGCTGGAGCAGGTGCGACGGCGACTGCCCCTCCTCTACGTGGAGGCGGTGCCGGTGCGGGTGGACGGGCTCGGCCAGGTCTCCGAGGTCGGCGTGCTGCTGCGCGCGAACGCCGTCGGCGAGATCACCCGCACGCTGGTCTCGGGGCGCGTCATGTACGGCGAGACCCTGCGTGAGGCGCTGTTCCGGCACCTCGAGAAGGACCTCGGCCCGATGGCCTTCCCGCTGCTGCCGGCGAGCCCCGTCCCGTTCCAGGTCGCGGAGTACTTCCCGATGCCCGGCGTCTCCCCGTTCACCGACGAACGCCAGCACGCCGTCTCGCTCGCCTACGTCGTCCCGGTCACCGGCACCTGTGAGCCGCGCCAGGACGCCCTGGAGATCACCTGGATGACCCCCGACGAGGCCGTCTCGCCCACCGTCTGCGAGGAGCTCGAGGGCGGCCGCGGCGCCCTCGTCAAGGCCGCCATGGCCTCCGTCGGCCGCATCGCCTAGCCCGCCCCCTCCCGCCCCCTCCCGCCCCCTCCTTTCGCGAGGGGCAGGTTGTTGTCGTTTTCGCGCGCCACAAGCGACAACAACCTGCCCCTCACGAAAGAAGGGGTTGCGAGCGGAAGCTAATGAGGTTAGCTTTAGGGCTATGAACACTTCCATCGCCGAGCAGGTCCGGTACCTGCAGCGCCCCGAGGGACGCATCAGCTACACCGTCGAGGGCGCCGGCCCTCTCGTGGTCGCCGTCCCCGGGATGGGCGATCTCCGCTCCAGCTACCGCGAACTCGTCGGTCCCCTGCTGGAGGCCGGCTTCCGCGTCGCGGTCACCGACCTGCGGGCGCACGGCCAGTCCGACACCACCTTCCGCGTGTTCGGCGACATCGCCACCGGCCAGGACCTGATCGCGCTGATCGACGAGCTCGGCGGCCCCGCCGTCGTCCTCGGCAACTCGATGGGCGCGGCGTCCGCCGCCTGGGCGGCCGCCGAGCGTCCCGACGCCGTCGCCGGCCTCGTCCTGACCGGCCCGCTGCTGCGCGACCCAGCCCAGAGCCGGCTCACGGTCGCCGCGATGCACGGGATGTACCGCGTGCTGTTCGCGGGACCGTGGGGCGCCGCCGCGTGGGCGGGCTACTACCGTTCCGCCCTCAACCGCGGCCGGACCGCGCCGTGGCTGGGCGAGCACGTCGCCGCCCTGCGCGCCAACCTCTCCGAGCCGGGACGGCTGCGCTCGTTCCGCCACCTCACCCTGCAGCTCACCCACTCCGTCGTCGAGCCGCGGCTGCCCGAGGTGTCCGCCCCGATCCTCGCCTTCGTCGGCGACCTCGACCCGGACTTCACGGACCCCGCGGCCGAGGCGGAGTGGATCGCGTCACTCGGCGCGGAGGTCGTCCGCGTCCCGGAGTCCGGCCACTACCCGCACGCCCAGCGGCCGGACATCGTCGTGCCCGCGACGCTCGACTTCCTCCGCCGCTGGCGCGAGGACGGCTGGGCCGCGCGTGCCTAGGGCCGGGCTGACCAGGGCCGCCGTGACCGCCGTCGCCCTCGACCTGATCGACGAGGGCGGTGCCGGCGGGTTCGACAGGCTCACCCTCGCCGCCGTCGCCGCCCGGGCGGGCGTCGCCGTCCCGAGCCTCTACAAGCACGTCTCCTCGCTCGACGACCTGCGCCGCCTGGTCGCGACGGAGTCGGTGAACGAGCTCACCCGCGTCCTCGCCGCGGCGACCATCGGCCGCTCCGGTCCGGACGCCCTGCGCTCGGCCGCCGACGCGATCCGCGCCTACGCCGGACGGCATCCCGGCAGGTACGCGTCCATCCAGATCGCCCCCGATCTCTCGAACGACGCGGACGAGGAACTCGCCGAAGCCGGCGCCGCGACGATCGCGGTGCTCGCCGCGACGCTCCGCGGCTTCGGGCTGCCGGAGGATTCGATGGTGGACGCGATCAGGATGCTCCGCAGCGCCGTCCACGGCTTCGTCGTCCTGGAGCTGACCGGCGGCTTCGGCCTGCCGGACGACCTCGACCGCAGCTACCGGCTGCTGATCGACGGCATCATCGTGGGGATCGCTGGGCTCGAGGAGGTGGATGCGGCCTGAGGCTGCGGCGCGGCGGCCCGGCCGAGGGCGGTCAGCCGTGCGCGGGCAGCCGTGCGCGGTCAGCCTTGCGCGGTCAGCCTTGCGCGGTCAGCCGCGCGCGCGACGCGTGCCGCGGCCGCGGCTCGTTCCGGCGTTGACCAGGTCGCCGACGCGCATGCCGCCGGAGCGGCGCGGCGCCTCGGACGGGTGCTGACCGCCCTGGCCGCTGTGACCGCTGTGGCCGCCCTGCCCGCGCCGGCCGGAGCCGGACACGGTGTCCGCACCGCGGGACGCCTGGGCCGAACGGCGCTGGCCGTCGCGGGGAGCCGAGGACTGCGCCTCGCCGGAGCGGCCGGCGCCGTTCTGGCCCTGGCCGCCGCGGCCGCGACGGCGACGCCCGCCGCCGTTCGAGCCGGTCTCGCCGAGCGTCTCAGTTCGGCCGTCGCGCGTGCCCGACGTGGAGGCGGCCCCGCCGCGCCCGCCGCCGTTGCGTGCGCCGCCGGCACCGCCACCGTTGCGCGCGCCGCCGGCACCGCCGCCGCTGCGTCGGCCACCGCCGCCGCCGCCGCCGTTGCGTCCGCCATCGCCGCCCCCACCGGCCGGCCCGGCCGCCGGAGCGACCCGCGGCGCCGGCTCGCCGACGAGATCGACCACCGCGCTGGACGCCGCGGTCACCTTCTGCGGCGCGGCCGCGATCGCGGCTGCGCGCAGCAGCGCCTTCACGTCGCTGTGCTGCTCGGGAAGCATGACGGTTGCGACGTCTCCCGCGCTGCCCGCGCGGGCGGTGCGGCCGGAGCGGTGCAGGTACGCCTTGTGCTCCGCGGGCGGGTCGACGTGCACCACGAGCTCCACGTCGTCCACGTGCACGCCGCGCGCCGCGACGTCGGTCGCCACGAGCACGCGCACCGAGCCGTCGCCGAACGCCGCCAGGTTGCGGTCGCGGGCGCCCTGGCTGAGGTTGCCGTGCAGGTCGACGGCCGGGATGCCGGCCGAGGTCAGCTGCTTCGCGAGGCGCTTGGCCTGGTGCTTGGTGCGGGTGAACAGGATGCGGCGGCCGCGGCCGGAGGCGAGCGCGTGCACCAGGTGCTTCTTCTCGTCCTGGTCCGCCACCTCGAACACGTGGTGCGTCATCGCCTCGACGTGGCTGGTCGCCTCGTCGACGGAGTGTAGCACCTCGTTCGTGAGGAAGCGCTTGACGAGCTTGTCCACGCCGTTGTCGAGGGTCGCCGAGAACAGCAGGCGCTGGCCGTCGGCGGGGGTCTTGTCCAGGATGCGGGTCACGGTCGGCAGGAAGCCGAGGTCGGCCATGTGGTCGGCCTCGTCCAGCACGGTCATCTCGATCTGGTCGAGGGAGACGAAGCCCTGCTTCATGAGGTCGTCCAGGCGGCCGGGGCAGGCGACGACGATGTCCACGCCGCCCTGCAGAGCGGTCACCTGGCGGCTCTGCGAGACGCCGCCGAAGATGGTCGTCGTGCGCAGGCCGAGGGCCTCGGCGAGCGGCTTCAGGGTCGCGTCGATCTGGGTCGCCAGCTCGCGCGTCGGCGCGAGGACGAGGCCGCGCGGACGCCGGGCGACGCGGCGGGGACGGGAGCCGTCGGCGCGCCGGGCGCCGAGGCGGGCCGCGAGCGGCAGTGCGAACGCGATGGTCTTGCCGGAGCCGGTCTTCCCGCGTCCGAGCACGTCGCGTCCCGCGAGGGTGTCGGGGAGGGTGTCGGCCTGGATGGGGAACGGTTCGGTCTTGCCGTCGGCCGCTAGCGCGGCGACGAGAGGTGCTGGCACGCCGAGGTCGGCGAAGGTAGGGAGAGTCACAGGGTGCCTTTCGGGCATCGAAGAGGGGCGCGGCCGCGCGTGACGCGCAGCCGTTCGCCGGAGAGATGAGGTGCGCGGCGGGGCCCCGCCCGGCGCTCGCGCTGGTCAGCAGTGCTGAAGACACCATCCTATCGGGTTTGGCTGGGAGCTTCTTTGCGGCCGGAGGTCGTAGACTGTCGGCCCGGAATCGGAAGGTGGTCCGCGCGTGCAGGAATCGGAACTCGATCGGGAGCGCGCCGTCGTCGCCGGCCTGTATGAGCGCCTGGACGCGCTGCGGGCCGAGACCGCGGAACGGCTGACGCGCGTGCGCCGGGAGAGCGTCGGCGGAAACCACCAGGCCCGCAGCGAGCGGGACGCCTTCGCCCAGCTCTACGAGGACCAGCTGGTGCAGCTGCGGGAGGTGGATGCGCGGCTGGTGTTCGGCCGCCTGCTCCTGGACGAGGTCGTCGACGGCACCGATCACCGCTACATCGGCAGGATCGGCCTGCGCGACGACGACCAGCGCTCGCTGCTCATCGACTGGCGTGCGCAGCAGGCCAGCGCCTTCTACCAGGCGACGGCCAGCGAGCGGATGGGCGTGCGCGCCAGGCGGCACCTCACCATGAACGGCCGCCAGGTGCTCCGGATCGACGACGAGGTGTTCGACGAGGCGCTGCTGGACGGCGAGGACGCGGGCGAGCACGTCCAGGGCGAGGGCGCGCTGCTCGCCGCCCTGACCGCGCAGCGCACCGGCCGGATGCACGACATCGTCGCGACCATCCAGGCCGAGCAGGACAGGATCATCCGCTCCGACATCCGCGGCGCGCTCGTCGTGCAGGGCGGCCCCGGCACCGGCAAGACCGCGGTCGCGCTGCACCGCGCCGCCTACCTGCTGTACGCGAACCGGCAGCGGCTCAGCTCGTCCGGCGTCCTGGTCGTCGGCCCGTCCAACGCGTTCCTGCGCTACATCGAGGCGGTGCTGCCGTCGCTCGGCGAGACGGGCGTGGTGATGCAGAGCCTCGGCGAGCTGTTCCCCGGCGTCGAGGCGACGGCGGTGGACGGGGCGGAGGCCGCCCGCCTCAAGGGCGACGTGTCGATGGCCCGGCTGCTCTCGCGCGCGGTCAAGTCCCGCCAGAAGGCGCCGGAGGAGCCGCAGGCGATCGTGGTCGACAACGAGCGGCTGGTCGTCCAGCCCGAGCTCGTGCAGCGCGCGATTGCGAAGGCGCAACGCTCCGGGAAGCCGCACAACGTCGCCCGCGTCACCTTCGTCAAGCACGCCCTGGCCGAGCTGACCGACCAGCTCGCGGCGCAGCTGCGCGCGGGCGGCTCGACCATCGACGACGCGGACCTGAAGGTGCTGCGCGAGGACCTGCGCACCTCCTACGACGTCCGCGTGCTGCTGAACACCGCCTGGCTGCCGCTCACCCCGCAGAAGCTGCTGCAGGACCTCTACGCCCGCCCCGCCTGGCTGGCCGAGCTGACGCCGCGCTGGTCGGAGGAGCAGCGCGCGGCCCTGCTGCGGGACCGCAGCGCGCCGTTCACCGTCTCCGACGTGCCGCTGCTCGACGAGGCGGCGGAACTGCTCGGCGACTTCCCCGGCCGGCCGGACCCGGCGGACCGGGAGCGCGAGCGGCAGCGCAAGCGCGACCTGGAGAACGCCCGCGCCGCGATCGCGAACATGGGCGTGCAGGGGCTGGTGAGCGCCGAGCAGCTGGCCGACGGCTTCGCCGAGCGCGTGGACCGCGGCACGACGGCCGAGCGCGCCGCCGCCGACCGGTCCTGGACGTATGGGCACGTCGTCGTCGACGAGGCCCAGGAGCTCTCGCCGATGCAGTGGCGGGTGCTGGTGCGCCGCTGCCCGATGAAGTCGTTCACCATCGTCGGCGACATCGCCCAGGTGGCCTCCGCGGCCGGAGCGACCAGCTGGGAGGCGGCCCTGCGTCCCGCGTTCAAGGACGCCTGGCGGCTGGAGGAGCTGACCGTCAACTACCGCACGCCGGCGCAGATCACGCGCGAGGCGGAGCGGATCGCCGTGGAGGCGGGGCTTCCGATCACCCCGACGCGCGCGGTGCGCGAGGGCGACTGGCCGATCCGGCGCGTCGCAGCGGACGGCGACCTGGCGGCGGCCGTGACGGGCGCCGTCGAGCACGACCGGTCGGTGGATGCGGAGGGCACGCTCGCCGTGATCGCCCCGGAGGCCTCCGTGGCGGTGGTGGAGGCGGCGGTGCGCGAGCGCTTCGGCGCCGACGCCGGGCGCGGTGCTGCCGGGCTGACCCGGCCGATCGCGGTGCTCACCGGCTACGAGGCGAAGGGTCTCGAGTTCGACGCCGTCGTGCTGGCGGACCCGGCGGCGCTCGCCGCCGAGAGCAGCCGCGGCGCAGCATCGCTCTACGTCGCGATGACCCGCCCCACCCAGCGCCTTACGCTGGTCGAGATCGCGTAGCCTGGCAACACATTTGCCCCAAATGCTGGCTCTGGATGCTTCGACGTCACGATTTGGCGCAAATGTAGGCCCGCATCCATGACGCTCAGGCGCCCGCGTAGCGCTCGCCGACGGGGACCTCGACGGGCAGGGTGTTGCCCGCCTGCGCGAGCGGGCACGCCCAGGCCGGGTCGTAGGCGCAGGACGGGTTGTAGGCGAAGTTGAAGTCGAGGACGAGGGTCGCCTCGCCGTCGTCGGCGCCCGCTCCCAGGTCCGCTCCCTTGATCGTGTCGATCAGGTAGCGCCCGCCGCCGTAGGTGCCGCCCTGCCGCCCGGCCAGCGCGTCCTTCACCGGGACGAACAGGCCGCCTCCGTACGAGGCGAGCCGCCAGACGTCGAGGCTGCCGGCCAGGGGGACGCGGACCGTGCCGAGCAGCTCGAACGGCACGACGCCGTCCGTCCCGGTCTCCACGTCCATCCGCTTCGCCTCGGCCGCCGGCACGATCGGCAGCTCGAACCGCCAGTCCGGGTCGTAGGCGACCACAGGAAGCCCGGTGAACTGCGCGCGGTCTTCGTCCAGCAGGGGAGAGGCGGGATGCGAGGAGAACAGTTCGTTGCGGCAGGAGACCCAGTGCGCGTGCGCCTCGGCGGGGTCGGTCGCGGCCATCCGGCGCACGGTGGCGTACATCGCGAACACGCGGCGCCGCCAGTCCGCGGTCTGCACGGCGGTGACGGCGGCGGTCGCCGCGGTCGTGGCGTCGGTCATCGTTCCTCCTCCTCGGCCGCCGGGGCGGCGGCTCGGCCCTCCGGCCGGCCCTCCTGCTCGTCCTCCGGATGGCGCTCCGGGTCCCGTTCGGGATCGTAGGCCCAGGTGGGCGCGAGGGCACGCAGGCGCACACCGCGCCACTGCCAGAACGCCCAGAGCGCGTACCAGGCGACGGGCGTCAGCACACCGGCGCGCACGATCAGCCGGTCCCGGTAGAGCGTGCGCAGCCGGCCGTTCTCGTCCGGGCCGGCCGGGTCGGGCGCGATCGCCATCCGGTGATCGAGCCGGGGGAGCGCGCCGAGCAGGCCGCCGGTCCCTCCCCCGCTGTCGCGCAGGATGCGCGTCGCGCTCTCCCGCGGGTCGGTGGAGCGCAGCGTGTCCAGCCGGATCGCCTGCGTCCCGACCGTGAACGCGCCGAGCGCCCGGACGGCCACCCGGTGCTCGCCCCCGCCCCACGTGGTCGGGAAGCCGCCGGGCTCATCCGACGCGAAGTCCAGCCACGGCAGCGCCACCTCCCGGAACGCCGTCGGGCTCTGCAGAGCGCGCCAGGCCGCGTCCGGGTCGCAGTCCAGGATCAGCTTCAGCAGGACCTTCACCGGTCCAGTGTCGCGCATCCGGGTGGATGCGGGGTGTGGTTCGTGCGATCCTACCTATATAGGTGTTCCGTATCCCTATATAGGTTGGAGGAGCGATGACCGACACGAGGGCGATCGCGCGACGGAAGAAGCTCATCGCCTTCCGGGAGGATCAGGTGGAGGCACTGGCGGCGATCGCAGACGACACCCACTCGAACTTCACCGCGACGGTGCTGGACGCCGTCGACGCGTACATCGCCGCGCACGACCACACGACGAAGCAGATGGTCGACCGCATCGTCAGGCAGAACGCCGGTCTGCTCGAGCGCCTGCGCGACGCGTGAAGGTACGGTATGTGACCGTCGACGAGGCGCTCCTCGTCGTGAGGGCCGTGCACGGCGGCGATCCGCTCGGCTACATCCGAGATTCCGTGCTTCTGCAATCGGCCATCGACCGGCCGGCGGCGACACTGTTCGGGCGCGACGCATACCCGGACGTCCACGCGAAGGCCGCAGCGCTTCTGCACTCGTTCCTGCGGAACCATGCGCTGCTCGACGGGAACAAGCGGACGGGCTGGATCCTGTGCGTCCTGTTCTTCCAGATCAACGGGTACGAGGAGCGCTACGACGAGGACGCGATGTTCGATTTCGTGCTGGAGGTCGCCGAAGGCGGAGTCGAGGACATCGGACTGCTCGCGCAACAGCTCTCCGTCTGGTTCACGCGCAGCTAGCCCTCACCTCACGCACTCCGCCGCCCTCGCCAGCAGCAGCTCGCGCTCGCGCGCGTTCCCCGTCATCGCGGCCGCCCTCTCGAACTCGGCGCGCGCCTCCGGCAGCCGGTCCAGGCGGTAGAGCAGGTCGGCACGCACCGAGGGCAGAAGGTGGTACGACGACAGCGCGCCGTCGGCGACCAGGCGGTCGACCACCGGCAGCGCCGCCTCCGGCCCGCGCGCCATCGAGAGCGCGACGGCCCGGTTCAGCTCGACGACGGCGGACGGGCGCAGTTCGGCGAGGGCGCCGTAGAGCGCGACGATCTGCTCCCAGTCGGTCGCGTCGGCGGTCGGGGCGGTCGCGTGGCACGCGGCGATCGCCGCCTGCAGGGCGTAGGGGCCGCGGGCCGCCTCGCCCGCCAGCCGGTCCGCGCGCCGCAGGGCCGCGACGCCGCGGGTGATCAGCAGCCGGTCCCAGCGGGTCCTGTCCTGGTCCTGCAGCAGGATGGGCTCGCCGTCCGCTGTCGTGCGCGCGCCGATCCGCGAGGCCTGGAACTCCATCAGCGCGACCAGCCCGTGCACCTCCGGCTCGCGCGGCGTCAGCTCGGCGAGCACGCGGCCGAGCCGGAGCGCCTCGCGGCACAGGTCGGGCCGCATCCAGTCGTCGCCGGCGGTCGCGGAGTAGCCCTCGTTGAAGATCAGGTAGACGACCTCGAGCACCGAGGACAGCCGCTCCGGGAACTCGGAGCGCGCCGGAACCGCGAACGGCACCTGCGCGGCGCTGAGCGTGCGCTTGGCGCGCACGATGCGCTGCGCGATCGTCGGCGTCGGCACCAGGAAGGCCCTGGCGATCTCCTCGGTGGTGAGGCCGCCGAGCAGCTTGAGCGTCAGCGCGACCCGGCCGGACGTGGTGAGCACGGGATGGCACGCCACGAAGACGAGGCGCAGCAGGTCGTCGTCGATCTCCTCCTCGACGGCGATGGCGGGGTCGTCGGAGCCCTGCTCCTCTGCGAGGTCGCGCGCGAGAGCGGCGTAGCGCTCGTCCAGCCGCTCCCTGCGCCGCCAGCCGTCGATGGCGCGCCGCTTGGCGACGGCCGTCAGCCACGCACCGGCGTTGCGCGGCACGCCGTCCGCCGGCCACTGCTCCAGCGCGGCGACCAGGGCGTCCTGCGCGAGCTCCTCGGCGAGGCCGACGTCGCCTGTCCACCGCGCGAGCCCGGCCACCAGCCGCCCCGATTCGATCCGCCAGACGGCCTCCACCGTGCGCCGGGCGTCGTCGTCCCCTGCCTGCCCCATCGCTCCAGTATGGCGACCGTCCCCTCCCGGGACGACCGTGCCCGCTCGAGCACGGGCCGAATGTCCCGGACGGGGACCGTCGCGGCCGCGGGTGACGGGGGTATGCGCTACAACGGGACCATGGCGATCCGATACTGGCTGGGCGTCGTGCAGCGCGACCACGTGCTGCGCGGTGTCGCGGGCGGGTACGCGCAGGTGAACCACGGCGCGCGCTCGCCGCTGGCCGGGATGGGGGTCGCCGACGGCTTCGTCTACTACTCGCCGCGCGCCTCCTCCCCCGACGGGGAGCCGCTGAAGGCGTTCACCGCCGTCGGCAGGATCGCCGACGACGACGTGTTCCAGGCGACTCAGGGCCCGCAGATGCGCGGTCCCGCCGGCGACTTCCTGCCGTGGCGGCGTCGGGTGGACTGGGATCACGACGCGGTCGAGACGCCGATCCGGCCGCTGCTGCAGGCGCTCGACTTCAGCAGGGACAACCGCGACTGGGGCTACCAGCTGCGCCGCGGCCTGATCGAGATCAGCCGCCACGACTTCGAGCTCATCCGCAGGCAGATGCGGCCGTCACCCGGCGAAACACAGCGATCCGGCCGTGCGGGCCGGATTACGATGGCCCGGTGAGCCCGACCGCGACCATCCCCGACGCCCACCGCCAGACCAAGTACCAGGTCCGCTTCGACTGGGCAGCCGAGGGAGCGGCGGCCGTCGCCGCCGACGCGGACGTGGTGGTCTGGGTGGACGCGCTGGACGAGCCGGGCGTGCACGACGCCGCAGCGGCGGCCGCAGCCCTCCCCGGCATCCCCGGCACCGGCGCCGTCCTGCGCGCCGGCCTCACCAACCCCTCCGCGGTGGCCCGCTGGATCCTCGACGAGCAGGTCCGCCTCGGCCGCCGCGCGATGGTCGCCGTGGTCGCCGCGGGCGGCAGCACGGCGACCGGGACCACCCGCTTCGCCGTGGAGGATCTGCTCGCCGCCGGCGCCGTCGTCGACGCGCTGGCCGCGCACGGCATCGACTACAGCTCCCCGGAGGCGGCCGCCGCGTGCGCGGCCTTCACCGGCCTCCGCCGCGCCGTGGCGCACCTGCTCACCGCCTCCGCCTCCGCCCAGGAGCTCGTCGCCTCCGGCGCCGCGCCCGACGGGATCGCGCAGCTGGGACGGCTCGACAGCTCCCAGGATGTGGCCGTCCTGCGAGGTCCCTCCACACCGGAATGATCGACCCGGCCGCCGCGTTGGCCGCTCACAGGAGGTTGCATCCATGAAAGCTGTGCTGAACGACACCGTCATCGCCGAGGCTCCCGAGGAGGAGCTGATCAGGATCGAGGGCAACTGGTACTTCCCGCCGAAGAGCGTGAAGTCCGAGTACCTCGTCGAGAGCGACACCCCGTACACCTGTCCCTGGAAGGGCGAGTGCCAGTACTTCTCCGTGAAGGACGGCGACACCCTGCTGCAGGACCGGGCCTGGAGCTACCCGACGCCGTACCCCAGCTCCTTCGACCGCGTCGGCAAGGACTACAGCGACTACGTCGCGTTCTGGAAGGACGTCCGCGTCGTCGACTGACGCCTCCCGTCCCCGTTCCGCGTGAAGGGCGTCCCCGGACGAGGGCGCCCTTCGTCGTACCCCAAAGGGGCGAGTTGTCCTCACTTTGGAGGACTGGCCCCCGAAAACGGGGTACAGATGAACTTCCGACCGAACGGTCGGAATCGGTATACAGGTAGTGCGCTGGTGCTCCCGGAACCCGAACCGGGAGGCGCGCGCGCCGGCTTACCCGAATTCGCCGGTGTCCCGCGCGTACCCGAGCCGCCGCATACCCGAAACCCGAGACCTTGCTTCGTCGCGTCTTTCAGCATGCCCGCAACACGTTCCGCAGCACACAGCGCCAGGCCGGCAGCGGCCGGCACCGGGCCGCACCAGCCGTCGCACCACGGCTGAGGCGGCTCGGGCCGGTCGCCGCCGCCACGGTCCTCGCCCTGGTTGGCGGCGGCCTGGTCGCGGCGCCGGCGCTCGCGGCGGGGGACCTCGCCGCCGGCGGTCTCGCCTCGCTCTCGATCTCGAAGACGGTCGGTGACGGCAAGAAGGCCGTCACCGTCACCAACGGGTCGGAGTTCACCTACACGATCGCCGTGGGCTGCGACGACAACGACTGCGTGGATGCCGCGGTCACCGACACGCTGCCCGCCGAGTTCGCCGGCTTCCCGATCGTGGAGACGTCGGTCACCCCGAACTCCGGCTCCTTCGAGAAGACCCTCACCGGGTGCGACGCGGGCGTCGGCGCCGACTGCGAGCTGCGGGTCGCGTTCACGGACGCGCTCGCCGGCGGCGGGAAGGGACTCGCCGCGGGCCGGGCGTACACGATCAGCGTCACGCTGCGCGCGCCGCAGAACCTGACCCCGTCGTGGCAGTACGCGGGCACGGCGGTCACGAACACCGCCGTCGGCACCTCCAGCACCATCGGCGGACCGGTGTCCAGCAGCGCGGACGTGACCGTCGACATCCCGGCCTCGGTGGACGTCGCCGTCGGCAAGACGTGGGCGCCCGCGAGCCAGCAGTTCCGGCCGGGCGACACCTCGACCGTCTCGCTGAGCGCGCAGAACACCTCCAACGTCCCCGCGACCTCGCTCACCCTCCAGGACCCGGCCGCCGCGGCCGACGGCAGCACGACGCTGGACGCCGCCAACCCGTTCGCGATCGTCGACTTCGCCGGCTTCGGCGGCGTCGTCCTCCCGCAGGGCGCGACCACCGTGCAGGTGGACGCGTACGTGAAGGACTCGACCGGCGTGTGGGGCTGGCACACCGGCCCGCCGACCGCCCCCGCCGCCATCGCCCTCCCCTCCGGCGTCGCCGCCGCCGACGTCGCCGGCCTCCGCTTCACCTTCGCCGGCGCGGACGGCGCGGCGCTCGCCGCGGGCGGGGCCGGCGGATCGGTCGGCGTCCTCGTCGCGCAGCGCAGCACCGACCGGGGGACCGGCGCCGGGCTCGTCACGGGCGCGAAGGTCACCAACCAGGTCGCGGGCACGGTCACCGCTCCGGACCAGAAGCCGGTGACGAAGACCGCGAGCGCGCCGTTCGCGATCGGCGGCCTCACCGTCGCCGTCACCGCCGGCAAGACGATCGCCCCGGCGCGGATCCCGGCCGGAACGACGGCCACCGCCACGATCTCGGGCAAGAACTCCTCCAACGGCACGCTCGACACGCTCACCCTGAGCGACCTCGACTACTTCACCGACACCCTGGCCTTCGGCGGGTTCGCGGCCGGGATCTCCTACCCGGCGGGTGCGACGTCCGGCTCTGTCACCTGGCACTTCTCGGACGGATCGACGCAGAGCACGCCGTTCGCCGACGGTGCGACGCCCACCTCGCCTGCCGTGGCCGGCGCGCACCTGACCGGCTTCGAGCTCGGCTTCGGCGGCGCGATCGCCGCCGGCACGGTCGCCACCGCGCAGTTCCTGATCGCCCCGACCGTCGACGCCGCCGTGGACGGCACCCCGCTGGACGCGAAGAACACGCTCACCGTGAGCGGCACCAACTCCGCGGGCACGGCGTCGAAGACGGCCAGCGCCCCGCTGCTGGTCTTCTACCCGGACATCTCGCTCAGCCTCCGCAAGACCATCCAGCCGACCGCTCCCGTCTCGCCCGGCTCCACCGTCACGGTGACGCTGCCCGCGACGACGTCGAGCGACTCCGCGTTCGTCACCCCGAACCGGATCGTGGTCGAGGACGTCTGGCGGGATGCGAAGGCGGACGACTTCTTCAACGCGTTCGACCCGATCGCCGTGGCGCCGACCCAGGTGCTGAAGGGCTCGGTGCTGACCGTCCAGTACACGACGGACGGCGGCTCCAGCTGGCAGACCCTCGGCGTCTCCGACGCGACCAGCGCCGCCACGATCTACCGGGCCCCGACGCTCCCGGCCGGCACCGACGGTCTGCGCTTCGTGTTCGAGAACGCCGCCGGCTTCCCGCAGGGGACCCCGGTGACGCCGGGCATCACCGCCAAGGCCCGCGCCGAGCTGCGCGACGGCAGCGGCCAGACCTCGACCCCCGGCGGCGGCGCGAAGACCTACACCAACCACGGCGTCGCGAGCACCACGGGCAGCGTGGCGGGCCGGACCGTCACCGGAGACCAGGTGACCGCGGACGCGACGGCGAAGATCCAGTCGACGACCGGCTCCGGCAGCCTCGGCATCGCCAAGAAGTGGACCAACCCGGACCTCACCGGCGACGTCTCGAGCCTGCCGTCGCAGTCCGGCCAGCAGGCGGGGACGCTTCTCAGCTGGGGCGTGACCGACACCGGCTACAGCCAGGTGGTCGTCACCGACCCCGCCACCGACCCGGACGACCCGGCGTCGAGCGTCTTCCAGTCGTTCGACCTCACGAAGGTCTCCCCGATCTCCTTCACGGCCGACCCGCTGCTGAAGTGGGACACCGTGACGGGCGTCCAGCTCCGCATCGGCGGCGCGTGGGTCTCCGCGACGGCGCCCGCCGGCGGCTGGATGAACGCGACCGGCTTCGCCGGTTACACGCTCAGCCCGCAGGAGGCAGCGGCCGCGACCGGCGTGCGCCTGGTCATCGAGCCGAATGACGCCGCCCGCCAGAACGCGACGGTCGCGACCGCGCCGCCGGTCGGCTCGGGCGTCGCCACCGTCGCCTACGGCACATCCCGCCCGATCGGCCTGGTCTGGACGCTGCGCAACGTGCAGCGCGTTCCTGCCGACCCGGCGCAGCCGTGGGTGACCGCGGACACGATCGGCTCGATCACGAACACCGTCTCCGCCACCGGCACCCAGAACGGCGTCCCGCGCGGCCCGGTGACCGACAGCGACACCGTGAGCCTGATCGATCAGCCGCCCGCGGTGGACCTGACCAAGACCAGCGAGAAGTCGACCATCGTCGTCCCGCACCTCGGCGACGTCGACCCGGCCGGCTACCCGACCAACCGCTTCACGCTGACGGCGCAGAACACCGCGACGTCGCGCGCCTCCTACATCCGCGTCACCGACCCGGCGCCGTGCGGCGCGGCAGGCGCCACCGCGTGCCTGTCGGCCGCCGACGGGTGGGCGGCCGACCCGTTCGCGGGTGCCGAGTACACCGCGGCCAGCCCGTTCGAGCGCCTGCAGCTGACGAAGATCGGCTACACCGTGCCCGCCGGCCAGGTGGACGCCGCCGCGTCGCGGGTCACCCTGTGGCAGCGGGCCGCCGACGGCACCCTGTCCACCTCGGTCGTCTCGCTGAGCGCCGCAGCCGGTCTCGGCGAGGCCGCGCTGGCGGACGTCGTCGGGGTGAGCGTGGTCTACCAGGGCACATCGCCGCAGACCACCGGTGGCACGATCGCCTCCGGCCAGAAGCTCACGCTGACCCTGGACACCCGGGTGCGGGCGACCACCCGCAGCGCGGGCGACCCGGTGACCGCGTTCCGCATCGACAACGGCGCGTTCGCGCAGGGCTACGACCCCGTGCTGTTCCCGACCGGCGACCAGTCGCGTCCGTTCGCGGCGAAGACCGCGTCCGTGACGCTGACCACCGGCGTCCTGGGGGTCACCGCCGCCAAGTCCATCGCGCCGGGGACGCTCCTGGAGCGCGACCGCACCGCACCGGTCGCCGTCACCCTGACCGCGACCCAGGGCGCGGCGACGGCGGCGACGCACCAGGTCACGATCACCGACGACGACGCCGGATTCTGGAACAGCTTCCGGCTGACCGGCCTCTCCGCCGGGGACGTCACGCTCCCGAACGGCGCCGACCGGGTCCGCGTCGACGTGCAGACCGACGGCTCGTCCACCTGGATGCTCGGCACCGCCGCGGCGACCGCGGCCCTGCCGACGACCGCGCTGGACCGGATCACCGGCATCCGCTTCACGTTCCTCCGTGCAGACGGCGGCTTGCTGAGCCGCTCCGCGGTCCCGGCGGACTTCACCGCGAAGGCGGTCCTGCACGTCCAGCTGCTCGACGCGGCCCGCGACGGCTCCGCCATCGCGTTCCCGTCGACGATCGAGGACACCGTGCAGACCGGCTCGCACCGCACCGACGACCCCGTCGTCTACGCCGACGCGACCGACGACGCCGGCGCGGGGATCGCGCTGAACCCGGGAACGCACAGCCTGGACGTGTCCAAGTCGCCGCAGGGCAACATGCACACCGTGACCGTGGGCGACACCGTGCCGTGGACTCTGACGTTCGCCAACACCGGCACCGGCTACCTCGACCTCGAAGGCCTCACGGACACCCTCCCGGCCTCGCTCGCCTGGGACGGTGAGGCGCCGGTCGCCTCGACCTCGGCGGGCGGAACGCTGAGCGCGTCCCCGGCCGTCTCGTTCGACTCGACCGCAGGCACCATCGCGTTCGACTGGCCGAAGGGCGGCGCACGCATGTCGCCCGGCGAGCGCTTCTCCATCGTGCTCGGGCTCATCCTGAAGCCCGGCCTGAAGGCGAGCGACCGCGCGACGAACACGATGATCGTCGAGACGGCGCAGACCCTCACGGCCTGCACCAACGCCTCCGGCAACGGCCAGGGCACGCTCCCCGGCCTCGACGCGACGCAGTGCGGGACGACGAACTACGTGCAGCCGGTCTCCGGCCCCTCGCTCTACACGACGAAGGGCGTGAAGGGCGACGTGGTCGACCGCACCGTCTCCGGCGCGATCAACCCGTCCGACCCGACGGCGGTCTGCCGCCCGGACGCCGACGGCTACTACGTGCAGCCGTGCGCGGCGAACACCGTGGTCGGCGGTACCGACGAGTGGCGCCTGAACGCGGTGAACAGCGGGACGGTGAACTACGACGCGCTGACCTTCGTCGAGCCGCTGCCGACCCCGGGCGACCGGATGCTCGCCACCGGCGGCCCGCGCGGCTCCACCTTCCGCCCGGCCTTCGACCCGGCCTACGGCGTGAAGGTCGCCGGAGCGCCCGACGGCACGGAGATGAGCTGGGAGGTCACCACGTCGCCGGACGTCTGCGTCGGCACCGGCAGCGCGTCGGAGTGGCCGAACGACCCGACCTGCGACACGCACCCGGGCGACTGGACCGCATCGACCGCGTTCACCGGCGACTGGACGGCCGTGACCGGCATCCGCGTCACGCTCGACTTCCGCGGCGTCGCCGGCGGCTCGCTCGTCGGCGGTCAGGGCGCGACCATCACGTACCGCACGCTCGACCTCCCGGCGACGGCCACCAGGACGGACGGCGCGCCGGTCTCCACCTCGGCGCCGAAGGCGTACGCGTGGAACCAGTTCGGAGCGATCGCCGACCTCACCGGAGGCGGCAGCATCCGCCGGGCCCCGGTGAAGGCGGGCGTGACGATCGCCACCGGCCCGCTGCGGATCGACAAGGTGCTGACCGGAGCCGCGGCCTCCGCGGCGCCGGACGAGTTCACCGCCGACGTGGTGTGCACGGTCGCCGGGGCACCGATCGACCTGGGCGCTGCCGCGCACAGCGTGCTCTCCCGCAACGCCGGGTTCACGGCCCGCATCGACGGCATCCCGGTCGGGGCGGACTGCACCGTCGCCGAGGCGGGCGCCGCCGGAAGCTACGGCGAGGCCGCGCGCAGCATCGACAACCCGGAGCTGCACATCGCGGGCGGTGCCGTGGACGGCGTCGTGCCCTCCGCGCAGGTCGCCACGATCACGAACAGCTACGAGTACGGTCGCCTGGCGATCGCGAAGACGGCGGCGAAGGCCATCGTCGGCATGGACGAGGCGGTGGAGTACACGATCGCGGTGTCCAACATCGGCGCGCTGGACGCGACGGGCTTCGAGGTGACCGACACGCTCCCCGCCGGGGCGACGTTCGTCTCCGCCGACCAGGGCGGCACCGAGAAGGACGGCGTCGTCACCTGGCCGATCGCGAGCCTCGCGAAGAACGCCACGGTCGAGCTGCACGTGGTGGTCAGCTACAGCACGCCGGGTCAGCCGGTGAACCGCGCGACCGTCACGACGCCGCCCGTCGGCCCGTGGCAGCCGCCGGAGGTCGACGGTGCGTGCACCGACGACCCGACGGCGTCCTGCGCCCCGGTCGTGGTCGACCCGCCCGTCGACCCGAACACCGGCGGCTCCGGCCACGGCGGTCACGGCGACGGGTCCGACCCGCACGCCGGAGGCGGTGCGCTCGCCTCGACGGGAAGCACGGCGGACATCCTGCTGGTCGGCTTCTGGGCTGGCCTGCTCGCCCTCGCCGGCGCCGCGCTCGTCGCCCGCCGCCGCCGGGCCTGACCCGGCGCACGCGAGCCGGCGCACGCGCCCAGCCGCACGGCGGGGGCGGGGGGGCGGCTGAGCCCCCCCCCCGCCGGCGGTCGGGGGGGGGGTG